>JAVCCP010000055.1 GCA_030765405.1 Candidatus Ancaeobacter aquaticus
GTGAGTTGGATTGAAGAGCCGGATGTGAGAAATTCACAAGTCCGGTTCTATGAGGGGCATTGAAACTCCTCTTGTTAATTGTGAAAATATAAGAAAAGGAGTCATATTATGTCTACTCGACAAATAAATCGATTAGTTGTTTTTCTGTGCGTTACTTTTGTCACAGTCGTTTGTTTTGCGCAGTATGCAGTATCGGAGGAGAACCCTGATGAGCTTGTAGTCGCCGGTAAAAAACTCGAAGAAAAGACTTTTTACAAAAAAGCGTATGCACAATACCTTAAAGCCCATGATCTCTTCGTTGAAAAGAGTGATAAAATAAACGCCAGAAAAGCACTCGAATCAATGTATGGTACTGAGCGCAAACCATTGGAGTATCCGCTTTCACAAGAAGAGGTTAAAACCATTCTCGCAAAGAATTTTTCGGATGTTTCAGATAAAGAGCGTGCCCAGTGGATCAGTAGCGGAAAACTTGATCATCTTATTGTTGATGGCAATCCTCAGTATTTTTGCGGTACGATAGATAATATCAGATACAGAAACATCGATCTTATGCGTGCATATACCTCGAAAGAGAAAAAAACAAATCCGTTTTATGAAAAGTTAAAGGATATTGTCTTTAAGGACAAGGATAGCGGGTATCCGCGTGAGGACTGGAGACCATACATTAACCCCGTTACATTTCTTTATAAAGGAAGTATGACGATTCCCCGAAAAGAGTTGCCTGCAAAAGGGGTCTTAAAGCTATGGGTGCCGTTGCCGGTACAGACGCAAGCACAATCAAATATAAAAATAATTAACGTAGAACCAAGTGAGTATATAAAAGCGCCTTATCGGACAGATACCGAACTTGGGCAAATATATATTGAAGTACCACTCGATGAGCTCAAAAGTGATCTGTCGGTCGAAGCGGTATATATGTTTACCCATTACGAAAAACGATTTGTGATAGATCCCGATGCTGTCGGAGACTATGATAAAAACGATGCGCTCTACAAGAAATACACCAAATCAAGCCCAAGCATTCTTGTTTCACCTGATGTGTGTAGTGAAGCAAAACGCGCTGTGGGAAATATTGATAATCCGTATCGTGCAGCGAAAAAACTCTATCAGTATGTACTCAATAACATAGCGTACAGTTTGATGCCTCATATAAGACTAGCTGCCGAGCAGATGAGCGAATCTGAATTTGTCTTTAAGAACAGGTACGGAGATTGCGGGAGCCAGAGCATGTATTTTTGTGCTTTATGCAGGTCTCTTGGCATCCCTGCACGGGCAATAGGTGGGCAGCAGTTGATACCGGGTGTCGCAGGTGACCATTTTTGGGCGGAGTTTTATCTCCCTAATTACGGGTGGATACCGGTTGATACAACTATTGCGGAAACAGTGAATTATTTTGATGATATTTCCGAGGCAGACAAGAAAGCGTTTAAAGAATACTTTTTCGGAAATATGGATCCGTACCGTCTTGTCTTTCAAAAAGATGTTGATGCGCCACTTATTCCTGCGCCATCAGTGAGAGTTAGTTTGCCGATGGCAATACAGGAGCCCGCCGCAGTGTGTGAAACAGCGCCGTCAGATCCGGGAATACTTGTAGATAAATACTGGAAATTTAAAGTGTCTCCGGTGGAATAGATAAGAAGTTTTTCGTGGAGTATAAAACAAGCAGAATAGAAGCGTTAAGCGACGGTATTTTTGCGGTATCGATGACACTTCTCATCTTTGGTTTTGGGATCATGTTCCAGCCGCAAAAATCGATCGGGAACAGCCTGACAAAATCAGATGCTATCGCACCTTCTCTAAAGAACCACTGGTTTCTCTAACCGGGTAATCTTCATGTTTTCAAAGATCATTCTTTTATCTTTACAGGATAACTGTGTCTTTTTTCGGCTATTGTTTGCTATCCCGTTTCTTTTGCTCTACTTCTTACTCTTTTCGAGATCGCTTCCTCGCGATGACTTCGCTAAACGTCATTTCGCAGAAATCTTAATGAAGAGTTATGGAATGGTTACTCCGAAAATAGTATTACATGTAAGTGTAATACTATAAATGATTTACGTGTATTAATCCTAATATGTATGTGTGTCTTTTATTTGAGAATTTTAGAAGCCTCAAAAGACCCAAAATATCCGGAAGCACGAAAACTAGAAGAGGTAAGAAAAAAAGGGACTTTTTATTTGTCAAATCGGCAAAAATCGTATTTAATATTAGGTTTACCCCACCACGAACTTGGTGTCTTTATAATTGAATTGATATGCAAGAAGGATGAAAGAAAGGAATCATGATGATTGGTTTATTCTCCAAAACTTCCAGCAAGATTTCACAGGATAAGAATTCCGCCACCAAAACGAAAATGGCACGTTCCATGAAGTTAATTTTTCCGGCAATAATGTTACTGATAGGCGCATTGGTTGTCGCATGTGCTCACGCTCAAAACCTTGAATCTGAACAAAATAAATCTCAGCCTTCATATACTATTATGGATGCAGAGAAACGAGGTGGTTTTGATATTGGTCCTGCAGTTAGTGGTGTGACAACAACGTTTGCTCAAGACCTCCTGCGTGATGTAGTGAAGTTCGATTTTGCGGCATCACCAAAGTCATATACCGGCGTTTTTACCAAGGGGTATCCGCAAACACTTAACGCTTCTTCTGCTGATGCGGTGACTATTGGCATTAAAGCGAAAGAATCGGAACTGATAAAGCAAGTTGCGGTAAAAATTGAGATCAAGGGACCAAGAGGAATACAAACTGTTCCTATTCTATTAAAGAACGGCTGGAATTATACCCGTGTACCAATCAACTGGGACGGTATTGGCAGTCTGAGTGAAATCGTTTTTGTTATCACACCCATTATTAAAACCGGTCAGGTTGAAGGTATCCTATACTTAGACGCAGAATTTTTTACGTTAACATTTTTTGAAAAATATTGGACATTTATTAAGGTAGGCGTAGTTATAGCGCTCTGCCTGCTTATTTTTCTTCTCGTAGGAATATTGAGACTTCTCTTTGGGAGAAAATCACGGGCAAAAAGTGATATCCCCGTTATAGATACAAATATTGGTGGTTTCTTTACTCTTATTAAGACCGATCTCCTTTACGGAATAGTATCATTTATCCTGATTGGTAGTGCACTGTGGCTCTATAATTTAGGTACAGTAAATCACTTAAATGCCGGATTTAATTACCAGTTCATTTTTATTGCTTTGATCGGTGTTTTTCTTGCAGATATCTTAAAAGCGGGACATGTGGGTAGACACCTCACTGCCGGTGAAGCGTTTCAAACTGCTCTTATATCAGGTCTCCTTGCAGCATCATCAAGCTCAATGGAAATACTCCAAGCTCCTGCATCATGGGCCGGGGTATTAACACTTAACAAAGTTTTAGCGACAATATTTTTCCTTGTGTACCATATATCAAATGCGTGCGCTATTGCTGGTCGCGGTAAAGTTATCCGACCGATTACCGGCTTAATTATAGTACTTGCGCCATATACGCTTAATTGGCTCATGGTCTCAGAAAACGCACTTTTTATACAAAACTTTATTAATAGTGTTACCGGCAACATTTTGGCTGCTCAGCCGATTATCATGACAATTTTAGGCCGGTTATTTGTTGTTTTTATATTTAATGAGATCTTTGTTAATAGTATGAGTTTAGCAACAACCGGTAAGCTCATGAAAGACGTTAAGGGACACATCATAATGTTCCTTGTTGCACTTTATGTCTCTTGCGGATCCCTCATTGCAGATTTTGGTTCCACAGAAGCAGTATCAATGTTTCCGCTGCCGCTTATGGCACTTGCGGTTATTGTTGCATCGGCACTTTCATTCGGTGGGTTATGGGCTGAAGTATACCTTATTACCGGTGTCGCATTAGACGGCGGTAAACGTAACGCTCCTTCTGGGACGTCGCTTCTTGGACATGTTACATCAGGACTCAAAAAAGGTATAGCATACAGTACTATATTGATGACACTACTCTTTATTGTGCACATTATGTTAAATGTTGGTGCAATGAATCAACTAATGAAAACGTTACCGCTTGTCATAGGGGTGGTTGTAGGTTCATTGGTGTTTCCTCTCATTAAAACGATTATTGAGTCATTTGATGGAAGCTTACCATTTTTAGCCAGAGCTCGGTACAGCTATAAGGACGGAGTGCTCTATGCACGTGGCGCTGTTGTCGGGTTTGGTTTTGCGTACGCGTTATCGAACGGTTTTATTCAACAAGCAATGCATCACCGTATTCTTTTTGGTCTTATAGTAGGATTAATTGCATCTAGCGGTATAAGTATTGTCCGGGACGCTTTTTACGCTTCAAAAAATCAGGGCAAGATTCAGTCATGGAGGTTGTATTTTATTGACGGTTTGATGGGCGCGTTTGTCGGATGTGGCGTGGCATTCTATCTTGATGCCCTGCAGGTACCGGTTGTTGTTGAGAAGTTCAAGCTGTATACGAGTTCGGGTTTTGAGGCACGTGAATATGTTACCTATCCTTTAGTGAATAAATGGGGCCGCATCGATCTGGGTACATTTACCGGTGGCGCGAAACTGCTTTATACAGAATCACTTGCAGGTGTTATTAACTGGTCAATTGCGGCATGGCTCTTTGCGATAAATAAAGCGTTTTTGCAAATGATCCTTGATAAACATACCGCTCCGGTAAGGAACTTCTTCTCGAAAGAAGGATTCGGTCTTTTAGTTGAAAATATGATCTTTGTATTACGGTGGGGATTATGGATGAGTCCAATCATCTTTACATTCCTGCGCATGATGCCTGATCCGACATGGTATAATCAGGATGGTGCTGTGAGGACAATGTTTGCGATATATCACGATGCAACGATGTCACCGGCAGCGTTCCGTGAATGGAGCTTACAGGTTTTTGTCTATATCCTCGCATTTGATTTCTTCCGGGTTCTTATATGGATGGATCACATGGGTCTGCGTGTAGCGTCACTGGTAAACTTAAGTTTTATCGGGTTAGATAAACTTGATGAAAAGATAGCGAAATTTATTGGCCCGGCAGCAGCACAGCGGTACATTCCCGAAGGCGTGAAACGTTTCGCGACATGGGCACCTCTTTTAATACCGTTTTTTATTCCCCGCGGACGAGAATGGGCAAGTGTCTGGAACACAGCAGCTGCTATTCAAAGTGCTGCAGAATTAAAAGAAGCGGGGCTTTTATCATCTGTTATGGGGCTCGGGGTGCCGCAAAAGATAGTGTTTGTTATTGTGGCGATATTTATCTGCGCAGTGCTTTCGTATCTTTTCCGTGCATTACGTCGTCGTTCACTACGCAAAAAATTACATGTGAATAAACTGAATAACAGAATGTATAGAGTGTTTCTAAAAGAAAACGGTGAAATATACAGTGAAATAGATCATAAGAAACCGACTGTATTCCCTAAAGAATACGATCTTTCACGTCGTTCATACGATACCATGGACCCGTGCGGCAGAGTGCTCTACATGGTTGATACAAAAGCTGAGGGCGGGAACGTATATTGGCCGCTTATCGGTAATTTTCCTCATGATAAGTTTAAAGCTTCAGATATAAAAATGGGTGATGAAGTTCTCCATGTCAAGAATGACAATAATGGGATCAAAACAAAGATAGATATAACGTTACCGGACCAGTTTGCAACAACAGAAATCTGGAACGTAACTATTAAAAATACCACCGATCAGGAAAAAGAGCTTAAACTTGTCCCGTATCTTGAGTGGGTATTAAACGGTGGTTTGCATGATAGGTTCCATACACAATATACCCGTTTATTGATTGAGATGGAGTATGTGAGAGAAAAGAATGCGGTACTTGCATGGCAGAAATCAACAAAGTCTATGGGTATTCTTGCAGCGGACGTAGGTCCAGACGGGTTCCTTACATCTCGCATGGATTTTATTGGTCGTGCACAAAGCATTTGGCGTCCACGTATACTTGATACAATGGATTATTCACCTGCACGTGATACAGAGGCATATCCGTCATTTGAACCGATCGGCTCTTTGTTTATTAATGCGACAGTAAAACCAAAAGAAACGAAAACAATCCGTCTTATGATCGGGTACGCGAAGAAACGAGATGAAGCAATAAAAATGATCGATACATTCTTGAAGCCTACGCAATCGGAAACAATACCGCCTGAAAAAGTTAAAAAGAATAATCTATTGATAGGTCATGGTGAGATCCTTCCGGGAACACCGCAGCCGTATTCAGAATATATCGATGACGGCAACAAGATCCTGGTAAAGACACCATACACGCCGCGTCCATTTGACCATGCAATGAGTAATCCTCTTCATTCTGTTATGGTAACAAACAGAGGATTACATACATCATGTAATGGTAACTCTCAGCAAAATCGTCTGACACCTGATTGGCCGGACACTTGTAGTCAGGAATTACCGGCTGAAGCGATATATTTATATGATGTTGATCGCAAAGAATGGTATTCACCTTGTTACTATCCGCTATTTGAGAAAAACGCCTCTTATGAATCAGAGTTTGGCGTGGATGGTACAGCAGTTTTTCGTATGGGACGAGGAACACTTGCAACGGAACTGACCGTATTTGTGCCGCAAGACGAACCTCTGGGCATATATTACCTGACAATTAAAAACCATTCTGAAAAACCGCGCAAAATGCGTATGGCATCATACTTTGAAATGGTCTTAGAATTCATGCCTGAAAAATCAGGTGTCCTGCAGAAACGAATCGATAAAGCGATGAGTGCTATATACTATAAAAATCCGCGTAATTTATTCCGTCGTGGATGGGCGTTTGCATCTATGTCAGTTCCTTCAAATGTCATTGAAACAAAGAGAGGCAGATTCTTTGGTAAGGGTAGAGGTATATCTCATCCATATTTAGTTGAGAATGGAACGCCGGATACGTCACACTTATCAGATAATCAGCAAATTGCGGGTCTCTTAACAACAATAGAGATCCCTGCACGTGATGAATGCACTATAGCGATCGTTATGGGGCAAGCGGACACAAAACGTGAAGCGAAACAACTGGTACAGAAATACAAGAATATTGAAAATGTTGAAAAAACATTAACTGATACACGTAACTGGTGGCTCAGTCTTATGACAACAGTACGGTTTGAGACATCACATCAGGAATTTAATTATCTCCAAAACTGGTTAAAGTATCAGGGGCTTGCGGAACGTATTTGGGCGCGAAGAGGATTTTACCAAACAAGCGGCGCGTTTGGTTTCCGTGATCAGCTCCAAGATACAGTGAATCTCATGTGGGTTGATCCTGCACTTGCACGCAAACAAATATTATTGCACGCCTCACAACAGTTTCCTGAAGGTGATGTGTTTCACTGGTTCTTTACATTAACTGATGGCCGTACAGCGTTTTCATGCCGTACACATGCCTCAGATAACCCTGCGTGGTTACCGTGGGCAGTTGTGGAGTATACGCGGTGCACGGGAGATAAGACACTTCTTGATGAGAAGACAACATATGCTGAAAGTGAATTCCCGTTTGCGCCTCTTCCAGCAAATTTAGGCGGAATAGGGCACATGTATCATCGTTCAACACGATCAGATACAGTATACAAGCATTGTCTGAAATCACTTGATCTGATACTGACAAAGCGTACAGGGGAAAACGGTTTACCTCATATACGTACAGGTGACTGGAACGACGGACTTGATGAGATCGGTAGTCACGGCAAGGGTGAAAGTGTATGGCTTGGATTCTTTGTCTATTATATATTGAAGAACATGGTTGATATTATCGGTGAGAAAGAAGGCGATAAACGTAAAGCGTATTATGTAAAGAAGATGAATGAGCTTGGTGAGTCTATCGAAAAGACATGGAGAGAAGATAGGTATTTACGTGCATTTCACGATGATGGTACAGAAATCGGTATTAAAGGCAGCGGTATCTGGGAAACAGATGCACTCACAGCTGCATGGGCAGTTATGGCAGATATTAACTTTGATCATGCGGTAACAGCGTTTAATACTTCATTGAGTGTTTTAGAGAGAGAGAATACGATCTTGCTTGGATGGCCCGCATTACGTGAAGATTCTAAACCGTATCTTGGAAGAAGTAGTAAGTATCCTGAAGGTGTACGCGAAAACGGTATGTATTGCCATGGTGTGCAGTGGCTTGTTAAAGCTGCCCGATTACTTGCAGAGAAATTTGAGCAGCAGGGTAATCAGCGAAAAGCGGACGAATACCGAGCTGCGGCATACAGACTGTGGATGAAAATAGCGCCGATCGCGCATTGTGAAGGAGACGAGATCGAGAGATATGGTGGCCAGCCAAACAAACAATGTGCAGATATATTAACAAACTATGAAGTCGGCCGAATGATATGGCACGGATACACCGGTGCCGCGGGTTGGATGATACGGCAAGCAATGGAGGGAATTGTTGGGGCAACGCTTGTTAATAACGAGATGATCGTGCCGGGTGATCTTGAAAAGCCACGAGGCGATCTGAAAATATATAGTGTTGTAAGAGATTTAACTAACAGCCCGATAAAAAAATCACCTAAGAAATAAGTTGCACGTTTTATTTTAAGATACTATAGGGTGAAAGTCCCGAACAAGCCCGGTCGTGGGAACTGTTAGCGACTCTGCAAGGGTGTTAATCATGAGGTTGGATCTGAAGGAAGCGTATAGCAAAGTACTGGCCTGACGAACAGGAAGCGCAAAGATTCAAAGCCCAATAACGACGAAACACATAGACGTATATGTGACAGGCATAAGTGTGAAAGTGAGTGTGTATTACCCGGGGAGATCTGAGGGTTTGTTTTTTTTCTTCATAAACATCCCATATATTATTATAGCAAAATAGTGAATAAATGGCATTGTTATTTAATGAAAAAGGAGAAGGGTTGCAGTTCCCTTTTTTTATTCTGCTTTCATCGGTCCGAGAAGAAATTCTGGCATTTCCTGCAGTTCACCGTCTTTATTGATGCAGGCGATTGTTGACGATGCTTCCGCAATTAGTGTCTTTCCGTTATTCTTAGTCACTTTGTACGCATGTTCTATCGTTGCTGCGCGCACTCGTGTAACGGTGGTCTCAATATCAATCAGCTCATCATAATAGGCGGGAAATTTGTAGTTACAGGCGATTTTTACCACAGCAAAGAGTATCCCGTCTTTTTCACAATCGCTGTAGTTATATCCAAGTGACCGCAAGTGTTCTACGCGCGCCATTTCAAAATATACAAAGTAATTTGAGTGGTGCACAACGCCCATTTGATCAACTTCAGGGTACCGTACTCTGATTTGTATCTTATTAGTTTTTGGCTCATTAATCATGGAATATACCTATCTCCACCGCGTAGGAATCACTTTGTGCCACCTACGCGGTGAACTCGTGGTTCGTAATCGATTCACGATACACGAACTACGATTCACTTTTTTAGCGTATAGCGCGTAGCGGTTAGATATTACTAAATAGGGATTTAAACTATACGCTCTACGCTAAACGCTATTCGCTATTTAAGTTGTACTTCATGTCCCCCAAACTCATTCCGCAGCGCCGCAATAAATTTCTTGGTAAATGAGTTTCCTTCTTCAGTGTTATAGCGAACAGAAAGCGCGTGAGACAGTGTGTTATGTGGAGAGTTCGTCTCTTTTGCTGTTTCTTCTGCCCATTTTCCTGTTTCACCCCCACCGATCTTATCGGTGATCTTTTCGAGATTGGGGTCTTTACTGAAAGCATCCTGCGCAAGCTCGGTAAGCCATGAGCGGATAACGCTTCCATTCGACCATACTCGTGAAATATCTTTAAGATCAAGTTTATAGGGAGCGTTTTTCAGTTGTTCGTATCCTTCACCATAAGCTTGCAATAGCGCGTATTCAATACCGTTATGTATCATTTTTACATAATGCCCTGCGCCTGACGGTCCCATGTAACCATACCCGTTTTTTATTGCGATCAGTTTGCATAACGGTTCGATCTTTTTGAATACTTCTTCTTTTCCGCCGATTGTAAGGCACGCACCGTTACGGGCACCGGTAAGACCACCGCTTGTACCGATATCAAGATACTCGATACTTTTCTCGGCACATTTTTCAGCTCTTTTTATGGCGTCTTTATAGAAAGAGTTCCCTCCATCAATAATGATATCTTCTTGGGAAAGTAAGGGGAGTAATTGGTCTATAAACAAATCAACAACCGGTCCGGCAGTTACCATGAGCCATATTACCCGTGGCGCATTGAGTTTTTGTACGAGGTCTTCAACTGATGACGCACCGATCGCGCCTGCTGAAATTACTTCTTGTAACGGTTTCTGACTTCTATTATATGCGATAACCTCAACTTTTTGTGAAAGGAGGTTACATACGATGTTCTTGCCCATTTTGCCTAAGCCGATAAACCCTATTTGCATAAACCCTCCCGTAAAAAAATATTTTCTTGCTATTTACCTGCGAATACTATAGTAATTAATAGTAGTTTTATCAATCATTATCTATAGCCAAAAATCTATGAGTACGAAAAAACCAGACATTGCTGAACTTACAGAATTAGCCCGTCAAACGAGACGCACAATTTTAGAAGTTCTCCACGAAGCCGGATCAGGGCATCCCGGCGGTAGCCTATCATTAGTTGAAATATTGATCGGGCTCTATCATTACAAACTCCGATATGATCCAAAGAACCCTGAGTTTAACGATCGCGATATCTTTATCCTGTCAAAGGGGCATTGCTGTCCGGTACTCTACACAGTTTTAGCCAAATGCGGTTTCTTTCCTGAAGAAGAACTTATGAAATTTAGAAAGTTAGGTGCCATGCTTCAAGGGCACACACACCGAGGTGTTCCGGGGGTTGAACTTTCTACCGGTTCATTAGGGCAGGGACTCTCCGTTGCAAACGGCTGGGCGCTTGCTGCAAAGATGGATAATCATGCTCGCAGGGTCTATTGTGTTATAGGTGACGGTGAAATGAATGAAGGGCAGATATGGGAAGCGGCAATGACAGCCAGTTTTAGAAAACTTGATAATGTTTGTGCTATTCTTGATAAGAATAAGGTTCAGCAGGACGGGCCGACTGAAAAAATAAAGAATCTTGATCCGGTAGCAGACAAATGGAAAGCATGCGGTTGGGAAGTTATCGAGATTGCCGGACATAAGATAGAAGAAGTTTTGAATGCGCTAGACAAGGCTGAAACGATAAAAGGTAAACCGACTATCATTATAGCCGATACCATTAAAGGTAAAGGCGTGTCATTTATGGAAGGGCAGTTTACCTGGCATGGTAAAGCGCCAAGTGAAGAAGAACTCGCTGCGGCGTTAAAGGAACTTGAATAAATAAGGTGCAGTCATGACAGAGAAAATGAAGGCGACTCGCGACGGTGCGGGTGAAGGATTTATGGAGCTGGCAAATCAGAGAGACGACATCGTTGTCTTGAGTGCTGATCTTGCGACATCCACACGTGCCGATAAATTTGAGAAGGTGCATCCTGACAGATTTATCAATATGGGTATATGTGAGCAGGATATGATCGGCACAGCCGTAGGGTTTGCAATGGCCGGTAAAGTCCCGTTTGCTTGTTCGTTTAGCTGTTTTATGCTGACACGGGCATATGACCAGATACGCGTATCGCTTTGTTATAATAATGAGAATGTAAAACTGATTGGTTCACATAGCGGTATTACCGTCGGACCGGACGGTGCGACTGCGCAATATAATGAAGATATTGCGATAATGCGTGTTCTGCCAAATATGAAAGTCATTGTTCCCGCTGATACCCATGAAGCAAAAAAAGCGGTGTTAGCAAGCGCTGATATAGCTGGTCCGGTCTATATACGTGTCGGAAGAGGGCCTATTCCGGCGGTTACCTTTGAAAGTGATCCATTTGAATTTGGTAAAGCAAAGATTCTCCGTGAAGGTAGTGATGTTTCAATTATTGCTTGCGGTATAATGGTTAAAGATGCATTGGATGCGGCCGAAGAACTTAAAGAAAACGGGATAACTGCTCGTGTTATTAACCTCCACACAATAAAACCCCTTGATGAAGCGGCACTGATTAATGCTGCCAAAAAAACCGGTGCGATCGTCACAGCTGAAGAGCATCAGATATATGGTGGCATGGGTAGTGCGGTAGCCGAACTGTTAAGTGTTCAGTTTTCGGTACCCATAGAAATGATCGGCATTAAAAACGTGTTTGGCGAGTCAGGGACTCCTGACGAATTAAAAACTAAATACGATCTTACTAAAGAAACTATTGTTGACGCGTGCAAAAAAGCAATTGCACGTAAAAAGAAGTAGTAATATTTTCCTCACACAAAATCAAGAATTATTTAAGTGAAATGACACGAAGTGTCCAACCCGCTTTTCTTACAGAGATTCGTCATGAAAAGATGTAGGTATCTGTAAATGCAAGGCTTGAGACTGAATAGCCCGCAGACGTACTTGAAGAGTACGTCGAGGACTATGAGGAAGCTTAACGCAGCAGTTGCAGTTAGATATATCTTTGAAATAGAATGTTTGTGAGAAATGCGGGTTAAGATTCTTTCTTATTTTTTGCAGTGGTTTTCTTGGTTTTTTTGATATACGCTTTTTTGCGAGCACGTTTTTCACGAGCATTATGTTGCTGTCCCATTTTTTTCTCCTTTTTAATTTTCTGCGGTTATTATATAATAATACGGTAAATAGTCAATTATTAAGGTGGAGGAATCGATGAAAAGATTTTTTATAGCGCTGATTGTTAGTGTTGTGGTTATTGTTAGTGGTATATTCTATATAACGTCACGTGACTCACTGACGCCTATTCTGATGTACCATAGTGTGAATGATAGTAAGATACATTATACTCCTACTGTAACAGTAGCTGCATTTGAGACACACCTTGCATTTCTTAACAAACATAACTTTAAAGTTATCTCGCTTGATGAGTATGTAAAAGCGGTAAAAAGTAAGGGTCGTAATCTTCCCTATAAAGCTGTTGTCGTTACATTTGATGACGGTTATAGAGATAATTTTAGCTATGCATATCCACTTTTAAAGAGATATCGTATGCCGGCAATGATTTTTGTTCCGACAGATTTTCTTGGAAAAGATGGATACGTCACTCTTGATGACATTCAAGTGATGATGAAGCACGATATATCGATCGGGGTGCATGGAAAGACACATGCCTATCTTCCAACTGTTGTTTTAGAAGATCTATATGAAGAAACTGCCGGAGCAAAAAAAGATATAGAGAAGATGCTCGGTAAACCGGTTTCATTATTCTGTTATCCTATTGGCGGGTACTCACAGGCAATTAAAGAAGAAGTTGAAAAAGCGGGATACAAGGCCGCGTGTACAACAAATCGTTCGCCATCAATTCTTAATACCGATATATACGCATTAAATCGCATAAAGATGACCAATAAGGACACGTACGATCTTATCTTGTGGGGAAAGACTTCACGTGTGTATAATTTGATGAGGAACATTAGAAATCACTTTAGAAATACGGGAAAGAAATAAAGATTTATTTTGTAATTATATGGAGATTAATATGGCAAGGACATTGTATGTAACATGTCCCACATGTAAAGAGCTTTTAGAGGTTGATCGCGAAAGCGGGAAGGTGGTAAAACACTTTAAATCAAAAAAAGCTGAAAAAGGTGACAGCAGCGATTTATTGAAGGATGTTTTAGATGATGTGAAAAACCAGGGTTCAAAACTTGACGCGCAATTTAATGACGCAAAACAAAAAGAAAAGGATAAAGCAAAGACATTTGATGATGTCTTCAAAAAGGGAATAGATGAAGCGAAAAAGAGTAAAGACTTAAAACCTGATATCCGGCCGTTTGATTTGGATTAATGACAGTATAAAAGGATGAGAATATGAGTGCGCCAAGAAAAGCTAATATAAGCAAGCTGGACAATCCAGCACGTGTAATGGCTAACCACCGGCACGGAACCAAACCATGCGTATAAGGAGGTAACGAATTATGCGAAGCCATGGTAA
>JAVCCP010000056.1 GCA_030765405.1 Candidatus Ancaeobacter aquaticus
CCGTGAACCCCTGTATTATGATTTCTCTGGGTGAAACCAGAGAAAATCTAGGGGGGATGAGCGTAATTAATGAGAGCAAAGAAATCTCTAAGAGATTTCTAGGTTGAAAACAAGAGCCGTGAACCCCCTGGTGGAACAAGGGGATTGGAGTTACTCCGCGTAGGTGGCACGAAGTGATTCCTACGCGGTGGAACATAATAAGTCAGCAACTGAAAGATAAAAAACAACTGCAGTTTTGACAAGAAAACACTATAATATGCGTATGATGTTAACTAATTTAGATAGTATGATGATTAAGAAAGTAAGAGTACTATTAGAAAAGTCTGTTAATAACCATCCTGCTGAAAGTATTCTCTTTTCAGGAGGGTTAGATACCGCTATTCTCGCTGGTATTAATAAAACTGCGCGATTGGTAACCGTTGGGTTCGAGTCCTATAGCGAAGATTATGCGTACGCCCAAAAGATTGCCCAGTGTGACGATAGAAACCTCCATCTTAAGACTGTGACTGTCGATGAAGCGTTATCAGCGATACCTCTTGTGATAAAAATCTTACAAAGCTTTGATCCTGCACTGCCTAATGACCTTGCAGTCTATTTCGGATTATTAGAGATGCAAAATTTGAAGGTACGAAGTACCATGACCGGTGATGGCGCAGATGAGCTTTTTGCGGGATATTCATATATGAAAAATATATCACCGCTTGATGAATATATCGCATATATGGCTACAAAGATGTCTTTCAGCTCGAACATGCTATGTGACCATTTCGGGATTACATTATCGCAATCATTTATTGCTGAAGAAGTAAAAGAATATGCGCTTACGATCCCAACGTCACTGAAGATACGAGAAGAAGATGGTGTGGAGCACGGTAAATGGATATTGCGTAAAGCGTTTGAAGATATGTATCCACGAGAATGTATCTGGCAGAGCAAACGGCCATGTGAATACGGTTCAGGGATGACAAAATTATGCGATATCATAACATCTTTTATTACAAACGATGATTTTGAGAAAAAACAAAAAGAATACAATGTGAAATTTTATAATAAAGAACATCTATATTATTACGAGATATATAAAGAGGTTGTTGGTGAAGTGCCGCAACCAAAAGAAAATGAAGTCCCGTGCAATGGTTGCGGTGCTGGAGTTGAAACTCAAGCGTCACATTGTCGCGTGTGTGGATGGGTAGGTAATAAATATGCCTAAAATAGCTTCGCTATTACTAATACTAACGATATGTGCACTTAACTGTCATGGGTATGCAGCGGAAAACAAAATTCCTCAAAGGATTGTTTCGTTAGGGCCGTTTATTACTGAAGAGATATATCTTTTGGGTGCAGAAGATTCCTTGGTAGGGTGCACAACGTACTGTATTAAGCCTGAAGCGGCGAAGAAAAAAGAAAAAGTGGGAACCATACTTGAAGTGAACCTTGAGAAAGTTGTCAGTCTCAATCCTGACCTTGTATTGGCGACGAGGTTAACGGATCCGCATATCACAAAAAGGTTAGAAGATGTCGGTATACCTGTGAAGCGATTTACCTTAGCGAAAAATTTTAATGAGATGTGTGATCATTTTCTTGAGATAGGACGAATAACCGGTAAGGAAAAGAAATCACAAGAGATTATAAATGTGGTTAGAGAGAAAGTTGATGCGATAAAGAGTAAAGTAACGAAGTTACCAAAGCCGAAAGTGTTTGTGCAGGTTGGTGCGCGACCACTTTTTACTGCCCCAAAAGATTCTTTTGTAAATACCTATATTGAATATGCGGGTGGTGATAATATTGCGCATGATGCCATAGTTGGTTTTTATAATCGTGAAGAAGTTATAAAAAGGAATCCTGATATCATCATTATTATTACTATGGGTGTAGTGGGTGAGGAAGAAAAAGCTAATTGGCAAAAATATCATACTATTAACGCAGTAAAGAATAAGAGAATAGTTATTATTGATTCATACAAAATTGGAAGTCCTACGCCGATCAGTTTTGCTAAAACATTAGAAGAGATGGTCTCATTGATCCATCCGGATAAAGAGTAAGGGTATATGAAAAGAGATAAAGCGCAGTGGACACTATGGATACTAGGTTTAAGCGTGATGGTGCTTCTTGTATCGTTCTTTTCTCTTTCGATTGGAGCGGTACATATCCCACTCAAGAAAATATTCGGGATGTTTACGGGAGCTCAAGACCCGTCTATTTCAATTATTCTTTTTGATATTCGTCTTCCTAGAATAGTTCTAGGATGTGCTGTTGGCGGCGCGCTTGCGTTGTCGGGCGTTATTTTACAGGGCATGTTTCGTAATCCGTTAGTAGAACCCTATACATTAGGAATAGCAGGCGGTGCAGCACTCGGTGTTAGCATTAATGTTATGGCAAATTTCTATCACACGATAGGTATTATTGCTTATCCTTTATGCGGTTTCGTAGGGTCGATAGCGGTTGTAGCGATAATGTATATATTAAGCATGAAGAAAAACATGCTTCGTATACAGGGATTGCTTTTAACCGGGGTTATGATAAGTTTTATCTGTTCATCACTCATTATGCTTATAATGGCACTTTCAAAAGCAGAAGATCTGCAGCGTATTGTTTACTGGATGATGGGTTTTTTAGGGGATGCACAGTGGAATCTTGTTCTTATGATGGGTGTTATAGCGCTTCTAGGACTAGCTGCTTCATACATATTTTGTATTGACCTTAATGCTATGGCCCTTGGAGAGGAAGAGGCGCGTCACCTTGGAGTGCATACTGAACGGACAAAAAAAATTCTATTCTTTATTGCCGCTATTCTTATTGGCGCGAGTGTTTCTGTTACCGGTATTATTGGTTTTGTAGGGCTTGTTGTGCCGCATTTTGTGCGTTTGGTAATAGGAAGAGATCACAGAATATTGCTTATTTGTTCATTCTTATGTGGCGCGGGATTTTTGGTTTTTTGTGATACCTTTGCGCGAATAATTGTTTCACCTATTGAATTACCTGTCGGAGTGATAACCGGTATTTGTGGCGGTACGCTCTTTATATATGCAATGTTAAAAAGGCGGGTGCAGTTATGAGTACAGTTCTATCAGTAAAGAATATTGAATGCGGATATGATGCATTTAGGCTAAAAGATATTACCTTTAATGTTTGTAAAGGTGAGATACTGGGGATTATCGGGCCAAACGGATCGGGAAAAACAACACTCCTTCGCGCAATTTCAAACGAATTGCCATTGGGTAAAGGATCGATAACCTTATTTGATCGCGATGTAACGGTGCTGGGTCATAAGGAGCGTGCACGACAGGTTGCAGTTGTATCACAAAATCAGTTAATACCGGCAATGACAGTCGAGGAATTGGTGCTTTTGGGTCGATATCCGTATAATAATTCCTTTCAATTTTATGAGTCTAAAAAAGATATTGAGATCGCAGAGCATGCGATGAAGATTACCGATACACTCAAGTTTAAAGATAGATATCTTGACCAGATGAGCGGGGGAGAAAAACAACTCGTCTATATTGCTCGCGCTCTTGCACAAGAACCACGGCTCTTGATCCTTGACGAACCTACAACATTTTTGGATATTACCCATCAGGTAACGCTTCTTGATCTTGTGAGACGGCTCAATAGAGAAATGGGGATTACGGTTATTATGGTCTTACATGATCTTAATCTTGCGGGAGAATATTGCCAGCGGCTCGTTCTTATGAATGAGGGGGCTGTTCATATCACGGGAAATCCTGATGAAGTGCTTGATTACCAGACTATTGAAGAAGTGTATAAAACCGTTGTTGTCGTAAATAAAAATCCTATCACGAATAAACCATATGTACTGATTGTTCCCGAAGAAGCGAGGTAGCTTCGCTACATTCATTCTTTAAGATAAGGGGGCAAGATACGTATTTAATATAATTAAGTTCCTATCCCTTTATATCATTATTTGAGGATCAGGTGAGTTTACCGTTTTTCCCGTTGACTGCTTGCTATAAGTTTTCTATCATCGTATCGCAAAAGAGGGATATAATGTTTCAAAATCGCACGGCAACATTTTTTGTATCTATAGGATTGATTTTCTGTCTTATTTTTGTTTTATGTGCTTCAATTCTGCATGTACACAATGAGTCTGAGGAAGATTGTGAACATACACAATGTTCGCTATGTGTGTTTAATTGTGATAAGGCAACTTCAGATACAACTCATGCTGTAACCATTTATCTTACTCTTTTACTTATCACTATTCTTATGATTTTTAACACGGCATGTGTTTTGAAATCCTTTAATACTACATGCTTTTCTCGAGCCCCTCCCATTGAAGCGTAATATTCTTTTACAGTCCATATGATATAGCAATGTAACTCTTTGCGGCATAACTTATAAGGAACGGAGTATATGAAAAAGATCATATATATAGTAACAGGAATAATATTTTTTTCTCTTCACTCTAGTTCTATTCAGGCGTATGAAAGCAATGATATTGATATATTGAGGAAAGAGTTTGCTCAAACGCGTGAAGAATTTAGAAAGATGCAGGGGAAGTATGAAAAAACAATAGATAGTTTGAATGCGCGTATAGAAATGCTAGAACATGTGGCAAAGAAAAAATCTATTCTTGCTCCAAAAGAGCCGTTAGTGACGCCGCCCGGCATGACACCGCCGACGCAACCTATCCGTGCAGTTTTTCCTGTTCAGGCTGGATACAGCGGTATGAGCAGATATTTTCAGAACTTTAATCCTGATATTAGTGTTATTGGTGATTTTATTTATCACTGGACTGATCAGAAACAGGATCCGGTATACGACCAGTTTCAGTTTCGTGAACTTGAACTTGCGTTTCAGGCATATGTAGATACGTATGCTCGAGCTGATGTGTTTGCCGCGCTTCACCAGGAAGGAAACCACTGGCATTTTCATCTTGAGGAAGGGTATCTGACATTTCTTACTTTACCGTTTGATCTTCAGGCGAAAGCAGGACAGTTTCGGCCGGACTTCGGCAAGGCAAATAAATACCATATTCATTCAATGCCCTGGGTGGATTATCCAAATGTTATACAGAATTATTTTGGGTTCGAAGGTATGATGGCGCCTGGTGTGGGAGTAAGCTGGTTAGTGCCCAATCCATGGGATCACTATATTGAGCTAATGTATGAAATGTTTAATAATACCAATGATCTCAGTTTTGCCGGTCCTGACGGCCGTGATCTTGTGTATATGACCCACATAGAAGACAATATAGAGATTAACGATGAATCAACCGTTGAGTTTGGCGGATCGTTTGCTGTCTCACCGAGTGATGATGGGCACGGACATAATAAAACTGTAATGGAAGGCGCAGATATTACCTATAAATGGCGGCCGCTAAAAAAAGGTTTATACACATCGCTTGTGTTTCAAAATGAAGTGTTTGCGTGTCAAAAAACATTGGTTTACGAAGACGCGCGAAACCGTCATGATTCGTGGGGTATGTATTCATCTTTGGTGTACCAATTCATGAAACGGTGGTCAGCGTTTACCCGGTATGATTTTAGTGAGTTTCCAAATGTTTCAAGCCGGCATGAACATGCAGTATCGGGCGGCCTTACGTTTGCGCAAAGTGAGTATTGTTTTTGGCGGGTGCAGTACAAGCACACTGAACGTAACTTTGATAAGGAAGAAAATGAGATCTGGTTACAGCTGAATTTTGGGCTTGGGCCGCACAGAAAGCATGAATATTAAAAAGGCAAAAATACAAATAAACAAATATTTTGGGTGCGAACTATGGATAAGGGGTGCATGATGCGAAGTATTATTATATTATTACTGTGTATGTGCTGTACGAGTACTGTGTACGCAAAAGGCAAACTAAATGTTCTTACGACAACGCAGGATCTTGCGTCAATAGCGCGCTCTATTGGAGGAGATAAAGTTAAAGTAAGTGCATTATGTAAAGGATATCAGGATCCCCATTCGCTTCGGGCTAAACCTTCATACATGCTTAAAGCCAAAAAAGCCGATCTTTTTATTCGAGTAGGACTTGAACTTGAGATAGGATATGAAGATCTTATTATTGACGGTTCTCGAAATAGAAAGATACGTATCGGCACATTAGGGCATCTCGATACATCTCTCGGTGTTATGCTTCTTGAAGCACCCACAACACAGCGCGTTGACCGATCAATGGGTGATGTGCACCCGATGGGGAACCCTCATTACTGGCTTGATCCTCTAAATGCAAAGATTATTGCGGCAAATATCGCTGTGCGTTTAAGTGAGCTTTTACCAAAATATAAAGAGTATTTTTATAATAACCTTACTGATTTTGACAAAAAGATCGATGTAAAAATGATAGAATGGACTGCTGAGCTTGCACCGTATCAAGGAGAGAAAATTGCCATATATCACCGTAGCTGGCCGTATTTTTTTCGCAGGTTTGGTCTTGTTGATGTGTGCGAGCTCGAACCGAAACCGGGTATTTGTCCCTCACCGGGGCATCTTGCTGAGGTTATTGGTATCATGAAGCGCGATAAAGTTAAAGCAATTTTAATGGAAGTATTTTATGATGAAAAACCAGCTGATTTTGTTGCGAATGAAACCGGTGCGAAAGTGATTATTGTGCCAAACTCTGTCGGTGGAACAAAAGAAGCAAAAGATTATTTTTCTTTGATTGATACGATTGTTAATGATATCGCTTCTGCATTAAAGGGAGAAAAGACTAACTAAACAAACATCAAATACCAGTGACCAAATAAAAATCAATAACCAGAATATAGGATAGCGTATTTAATGAATGGTATATATTGGAAATTGAGATTTGGAATTTGGAATTTTAAATTACTGTAGGGAATTTTATGGATATATTAAAGTTGATGCTTGCGCCACTTGCGATGTGTTTGGTGCTTACCGGTATACATTGTTATTTAGGGCTTCATATCGTGTCGCGCGGCGTGATATTTGTTGATCTAGCGCTTGCGCAAATTGCTGCGTTTGGCACAGCAGTAGCGCTACTCGTAGGTTTTGAAGCGGCAACAAGCGGATCGTATATTATATCTCTTCTTTTTACATTTGTTGGGGCGGGTATTTTTTCTTTTTCACGTGTACGCGAAAAAGATGTTCCGCAGGAAGCAATAATCGGTATTGTGTACGTTGTTTTTAGCGCTGCCGCAATACTTATTCTAGAAAAAGCGCCTCATGGACATGAAGTGATGCGTACCATGCTTATTGGCAGTGTGCTTTACACTACGTGGCCACAGGTAATGCATATACTAGGACTTTATTTAGCGATAGGCGTTTTTCATTTCATAATGAGAAAGAAATTCTTTCTAGTTTCTATGAATGTTGATGAGGCTCGTAGGCAGGGATTGTCAATACCATATTTAGATTTCTTATTTTATATGACACTCGGGTTTGTGGTGACTAGTTCGGTAAAGGTAGCGGGTGTGCTTCTCGTTTTTAGCTATCTCGTTGTTCCCGCAGTGTGTGCGATGCTCTTGGTTAAAAGAATTATCCATAGATTAATTTTAGGATGGGGTATAGGGCTTGTCGTAAGTGTCCTAGGGCTGTACGTGTCTTGTCAGTGGGATCTGCCTACGGGTGCTTCAATCGTTACCACTTTTGGTGTTGCGCTTATTGTATCAAGTTTGCTATCGTTTATATTACATATAAAACATAAGGAAATTGTATGAAGTCGTTTTTAGCGAAAATATGTTCTTGGTGTCCGTGGTGTATATTTGAACGGGCATGCCCACATCTTTTTAGAAGTACGTTTTTTAAAAAACTTAAAAAGATCTGTCCGTTTTGTCGTGCGTATGAACGTGAGCGGAAACAAAGAGTTGAAGAGAACCATGCGGTATATGAAAAACGTATGAAGTGCTATAAAGAACAGGGTCTAGCCGTTGAAAAAGTAAATGAGTTTATTATTCACTGTGCCGGTAATTTCTCTGAGCCGATACTTGATGTTGGTACAGGAAGAGGATATTTTGCGGTTGCTCTTGCTCGAACTGGTGTGAATCTTACGACAATAGACATTTCAAAGGAACAACAGCTTACCGCGAAACTGAATGCTGACTATTTTACCGTCCTAAATAATATCCGTTTTCTTATCCGAAAAGCGCATTATAGCGGATTTAAGAAAAATTCGTTTAATACGATTTTCTGTGTTAATGCCGTTCATCATTTCGGTAAGCCATACATGGTGATAGATGAACTCGTATCATTATTAAAAGTAAACGGGAAGATGATACTTGCTGATATGGATGAAAACGGATTGCGTATCATTGATCGTATACATGCAACAGAAGGTAAAAAGCACAAAAAAGCGGGTGTAACAATAAATGATATTGAAAAGTATTTAACTGATATGCCTGGAATAATCCTATCTCGCAATGAAGAACACAATGAAATTGTCCTCACAATCGAAAAAAAGTGACTTCGTCACGTTCTCACTTTTTGCTACTTTAGCATATTTTTCACTTCCCCCTGTAATACCAATGCGATAATGTCCTCTTTAGTATTCAGTATTAAACAATTTTATTGTATATACAAAATATTATTGATATATTTATACTAAATAAAGAGGTATTCTTTGTTTTCTGTTAAGGAATTTTCTAAAAAAGCGAACAATAAAAGAGCAGGATCTTGCAAACGCAGTAAGGTTAGGTGTGAAGTGAGAAAATCAGAAGAAATATATCGAGATATTCTTGAAAATGCCAACGATCTAATACAATGCGTAGATGTTAAGGGTAAATTTGTATATGTGAATCAAAAATGGTTAAAAACATTAGAATATAACGAAAATGAGGTAAAGAAAATATCTTTAATGGCTGTTATACGTAAAGATCAAGTGCCCCATTGCATAGGACTTTTAAAAAGAATTTGTAATGGTGAAACCTTTGATAACATTGAAACTGTTTTTGTATCTAAAACAGGGAAAGAAATCTTTGTAGAAGGAAATGTAAATGCCCATTTTGAGGATGGTAAATTTATTTCAACACGAGGGATATTTAGAGATATCACTGAACGCAAGCGCAGGGAGGAAGAGCTAAGGCAAAGTGAGAAATTTAGTTCCAGCCTTCTGGATAATTCTCCTAATCCCCTTGTAGTTATCAATCCGGATACATCGATAAGATATGTGAATTCTGCCTTGGAAAGCATAACCGGTTTTTCTTTTGAAGAACTGATCGGCAAAAAGACTCCATATCCTTGGTGGACAAAAGAGACATTGCGTAAAACAGGAAAGGACTTTAAGAGAGTTTTGGGAAAAGGAGCATTAAAACTTGAAGAACTTTTCCAAAAAAAGAACGGAAAAAGATTCTGGGTAGAGATAACATCAACTCCTGTCAAAAGTGCCGGGAGATTTGAATATTACTTATCAAATTGGGTTGATATCACTGAGCGCAAGAAGGCGAAAGAAAGCATAAGACATTTAAAGGAATACAGTGAAAATATTGTTGCAAGTGTGCTGACAGCAATAGCTATCTGTCGTAAGGATTTAAGTATATCTTTGGTAAATAAAGAATTTTATAGAATATTTGGCGGAGACAATAATGTGATTGTCGGAAAGAATCTAAATGACATACTTGGTCCTGAAGTTATAACAAAAGAAAATTTATTAAATATAGCATTAAAGGTTTTTAATGCAAGTCAACCTTCTAATGAGATGGAGTTAGATTATATATTTCCTAAAATAGGAAGAAAAATTCTTAATTTAAGGATAGTTGGCATATCACGTGAAGAAGAAGAAGAAGAAGAAGTATTAATTCTTATAAATGATATCACCGAAAAGAAAGAAATGACTACCAAACTCATACATTCCGACAAAATGGCTTCTGTAGGATTATTATCTGCTGGTATTGCGCACGAATTTAATAATGTTTTGGCCATAATACGCACTTTAGCGGAACATGCTAGGAATAAAAAAGACTATGAAAACATAGAAAAGGTCTTATCTAATATTATTGAATCTTCAGATAAGGGTGCGGCAGTTGTTAGGAATTTATTGAATTTTTCTGCCAGTATTAAGCTGAAAAAAACTTTTCAAGATATGACAAAGGTAATGGATTCGATTTTATCTATTGTAAGTATGGACCTTCAAAGATCGAATATTGAGGTTGTAAAAAAATATACCAAAATTCCTAAAACCTTTATTGATGAGGGTCAGATTCAGCAGGTATTTTTAAATATTATATTGAATGCGAAAGAAGCCATGGAAAAAAGCGGTGGTGTGTTAGAAATTAGAATTTATAAAGAGGAATCTATGATTTGTATTGATGTTATAAATACGGGAGAGCCGATTAAAAAAGAAATTATAAATAAAATTTATGATCCTTTCTTCTCGACAAAAGAAGGTTTAGTTGAGAAAGACAAGATTGGAGGAACGGGCCTGGGCCTTTCTGTTACATATGGAATAGTCAAGTCTCATGAAGGTAGTATTGTCGTAAAACCCGCTCGGGGTAAAAAGGCTGTTTTTACAGTGAAATTACCAATTGTGAAAAGACGAAGAAAAAAGGTGATTAATCATGAAAAGATTGAAATTACTTGTAATAGATGATGACGATAAAATGTGTAAAATTTTGAGTGATATTTTTACCGATGAAGGATTTCATGTAGAATATGCGCTTGATGGACAGGCTGGCATTAAAGACGTTAATTCATTTAAACCAAACCTTATTTTACTTGATCTTAAAATGCCGGGCATGGATGGTGTTGAAGTCTTGAAGAAAATAAAGGAAATAAATCCTCACATTGGTGTTGTAATACTTACGGGTTGCCCGTCTATGGAAAGTGCGATAAGCACACTAAAGATGAATGCCTTGGATTATACAGAAAAACCTTTTAAAATAGATGATTTAAAGGCTGTCGTAAACAAAGCACTTGAAAAGTTGGGTCTGATAAGGGACCTGCAGACAATGATAAATAGAGAAATTGGTAAAAATATTAAATCGTTTCGGACTGAAAAAAGGATTAGTGTCAAAGAGTTAGCTAATAAGACAGGTTGCGCGCCAAGTCTCATCTCCCAGATTGAAAATGCCAAGAGTGCTGCTTCAATTCTCACGCTGTATAAAATTGCCAGGGCATTAAATGTAACTGTGGATAAGTTGGTAGAAAACGTATAATCCCCCTTCTCCTATTCAGTATATCTCAATTAAATTCAGCATGATAGATTCTAATCTGTTCCCCCAGCTGATTGTTTTTGATAACCTGTGGATAACTTACCAGAATTAAGTATATCTAATTATTATTCAATATAGATAAACTTTTTCTTGACATACTAACATTAATTTGGCAAAGTGTATCTCCACCTTGAAATGTATATTTAAACGATGATGTTTTGATGTTGCGGTAAAATAAAATATGAGTAATTAAAAGTAGTATGACAAAAAAAGAGAAGTATCAACGGGTAAGTCTCAGGTAAGTTTAATGAAAGCCGGATTAATAGCTCTGAATATAGGAAATAGGATCAGATATCTTCGTATTGCAAAACATATGACAATAGGTGAATTAGCGAAAAAGGTAATGGTCTCTCCAAGCTTGATCTCACAGGTTGAAAAAGGAAAGTGTCAATGTTCCGTATTTACACTAAGTAAAATAGTTGATGCATTTGGCGAGAAATTGTCGAATTTTTTAATAAATATTGAAAATAGTAAGTTGTGAATATAAAAAAAGTTTAAACATAAGGAGGATGTATGGCGAAGGCAAAAGCAGTTGTTGTGAAAAAACCGGTTCACAGAGGGATAATGGAAACAATGGATGCTGCCGCGGATGCTGTTAAGGATGCCGCGAAAAGCAACCGAAAAACAGTTACGGGTGTTGTAAAGGCCACGGTAGAAGGTACGTCAAAAGGTATATACGGTGTTTTTTACGGTACGTCATATGGTATTACATTTGTATTGCTCAGTGCGTTTAATTTGATTTCGGATAATCCTGCCGGTAATGGAATTAAGGATGGTGTTGTGGCAGCAACGGTAGATAGAGGTAAAAAGAGTAAAAAGAGCAAAAAGTAATGGGGAAATAAATAAACAAGAGTGTGTATTGAGATAAATTAGAGTGATATGTAGTAGGGCTTTTGCCAAAGTTGGATTTTCTCCGACAAAAAAGCTTTGACGTATTGTATGTCTGTTTCGATCTCTATCTCTATCTCTGGTACATGCGATGTAAAAGGAATATTGATGAAATCCCAAAGAATTAAAAATGTTTTTAAGAAGTCCATGTCATTAACAGAAAAATTAATCCCTTTATTATCGATTATATTTTTCATTTTAGGTATGTGGGGATCGAGAGCGTCGGAAAAATTTGCCTATTTTGTTGATGATTTAATGGCAAATTTTATTGATGGTTATGTCTACATCGCGCCTTTCGTGATATTTTTAATTGTAACCCCCGCGTTTGCAAAGATCCTTAATGAACGGGAGGCAAATGGTAAAGGTTTTGTCAGACATAGTCTTTTATGGTTTGTAAAGCTAAGGTTATTGGCCTGCGTTTTCGCGTGTATTTTTACCGCGCTTGTATTTGGGCTTCCCCTTTACGCTAATCATTCGCTTGGTTTTATTGACTCTGTAATCACAACGTTTAAGTCGATGATGTGGATGTTTACTCACAGTCCGTATTTTTACGCGCTGTATGCTTCAATACTAACTGTTCTTGTCTCAACTAAAGTTACAAAGGTAAGAAACGTAATGGTTAAAGGTAATGATCTAATTGAAAAGGTTGGCCAGGTATTTGTGCCTTTGGTGCCCTTGTTTATGTTAGTTATTGGTTCATATGTAGCTCATCTCCCTGTTAATGTTGGTGAGCAGATAGGCAAAGAAGGGCTTAGTATTACATTAAGCACTATAAATGTTTTCGGCTTTAAAATAAATTCAAATACGCCGATGGGGATGGTGTTTGCATATTTGGCCGGTGCCTTTTTAACCGGTTTGGCATGTTTTATCTGGCATTTTGGATTGTTATTTTACGCGAAATACAAACAGAAAGATTTTTCAATACTAAAATATTTTAAAGATTATTGGGTCAAGGTTTATCCGATTCTATGGGCAACATCATCTGAGGCTTTGGCAACGCCGTTAAATATCTATCTCATTCAGAAACATTATAATCACGTTAGACGTGAGGTGACTAATTTTGTTGTTGGTGTCGGCTCTTTTGTAAATATTAACGGGACAATGATTTGCGTTTTTGTTCTTGCGGGTTTAGTAGCTAAGATGCTTGGGATTACAATATCATTGGTTGATTTATTGATGTGCGTAGGTGTTGTGTTTTTGATCGGTTTTGGCGTGCCCGGGATACCCGGTGAACTTCTGATGTTTGGAGGACCTGTAGTTGTTTTATTGGGCATAGCGCCTGAAATAGCTCCTGTTTTTCTGGCATTATATTTGGGGCTTCAGATAGGGTTGCCTGATTCTTTCAGGACAGGTGCAAATTCAACAGACGAGTGTGTTGCAAATATTATTTTAGGGAAAGTATATAATGATAAGTTTTTACATGAGAAGGAGCCTGAAAGGGAAGGGATAAGAATTCCGGAAGTTATTATTCCAAGTCCTGTTCCGATCCCTGTTCATGAAGAACATAACCAAAGTTGACCAATTGAAGATAATATTGAGTTTGAGAGTAAGGGATGAGGCGGCAACCCCGGAAGCAACAGGTGATAGCCGTGGAATCAAATAAACCTTTTGTGAAAAAATAATATGGCAATTGGTAACAGTTATTGATCTCGGAGGTATATAAATATGAAAAAGATTGCAGAAAAGAACAGTGCGATTGAAGAAGATTTAGAAAAATTGAAGGCGACTGTAGGAACCGGGGCTGCAATATGCGCCGCTATAGGATCGGTACTTGGTGTTATTGCCGGCGGGACAATAGGAGCAATAGTAGGTGGTGCGCTCGGCGGCGGTGTGGGCGGCTATTTTGGCGCTAATAAGTTAAGAAAGAATAATTAAATTATCTTTACAAATATTGGATTATTTGCTATTCTTTTCGCTGTAAAAGTATTTTAATACTTATAAATCAATGAGCCGGAGCAAGCCAAGTCACATCATTGTGTTGGGCAAATTAAATGGTAAATTTATTGTAAAGATAACAGGTAATTCGGAGGTGGATTTATGGAAAATGGTCGTTTAGCAGCAATAATAGCGTTGGTTGTAGGAGTAGGGGTAGTCCTCAGTCTTCCTAAGATGAGGAAGCGCCTAAAGGAATGGTTGGCCCCTGTTGGTGGTAATATTAAGGAAGGATATCTTGCAGCTACGAAAAAGATAAAGAAAGAGAAATCTAAAAATATAAAACTTGAAAAAGTTGCCGCAAAAAAGAAACCAAAAACAAGAAAAAGTGTCATTAACGTAAAAGCTAAAAAGGTATCCGCTAAACCTGCACCTGTCGGAATACCCACAAATGTTTCACCTGAAACGGAGAATGCAATAATTAAGGTTTTAAAAGAAAGTCCGGGCGGTAAGACTTTGGTAGATCTTGGCATGGGTCTCGGTACCCATTTCGTTAAATTAGCTATTCCTATAAAAAGATTAGTTGAACAAGGAAAAGTCAGAAAAAAAGAAAAATTGTATTTTGCGGTAGCATAGGAGAAGGAATTATTATGGAAGCTCGAATTATTGCTATTTCCAATCAAAAAGGCGGGGTCGGAAAAACCACAACTACCTTAAATGTCGGTGCATGTCTTGCCGATATTGGCAAAAAGGTGTTGTTTATAGATTTAGACCCGCAGGCAAATCTTACAACAGGTATAGGTATAGACCCAAATAACGTAGATATTTCCATTTATGATGTTCTATTAAACGCGAAAAAAGGAATAAAAAGGGCTATTGTACAAACTAATTATAAAAATCTGGATATTGTACGCGGACATATCAATCTTTCAAGCGCGGAGATCGAAATGGTCCCTTTATATGGAAGGGAGTTTGTATTAAAAAAGGCTGTTGAAAAAATTATTAATGAGTATGATTTTATTTTAATTGATTGTCCGCCGTCGTTATCGCTTCTGACAGTCAATGGGTTGATAACAGCCAAAGAACTTATAATCCCTGTACAGGCGCATCATTTTTCTTTAGACGGGTTGGAAAAACTCCTGGATGTTGTGACTATTATTAAAGAAGAGATGAACGAGGAATTACAGCTTGCGGGTGTATTTCTCACTCTGGTGGATACAAGGACAAGCGTATTCCAACAGGTATGGGGAAAATTGAAAAACAATCAAAGGATATCAGATAAAGTTTTGAAAACATTTATTCGTGTAAACATAAAACTCGTTGAAGCCGCGAATGAAGGTATTCCGATTATTTATTATAATAGCACTTGTCACGGGGCAATTGCATACAGAGAACTTACAAAAGAGATTTTAGAAAGGGGTAAGATATGGCACAACCAGGTGGTGGAAACAAGCAAACGGTAATGGTCTTGGTGTTTGCGGCAGGTGTTCTTGTCGGGATGAACTGGCCAAAGATAAAACAGGTGGTATCACCTATTATTGAAAACATGACTGAAAAATCCGCGGATGTATATTCCGGTATCGCGAAATTTATGGCCGAGCAAAAAGAAAACGTTGAGGATACTGTGGCAGCGGCAAAAGTAAGAAAGGTCAAAAAAAAGCCGGCTAAATCTGCGGGCAATGGAAAAAAATCCGCGAAAAGCACAATAAAAGCATAATAAAAGCACATTTTTAACTCCAATACTTTTTTATTGGTGTTGGTGACTGAGAAGATGTGAAAAAATTGAAGTTTCGTCATTGCGAGGAGCCCCGGATGGGCGCCGCGTTAGTTTCTGACACGAAGTGTCATTCTGAGCAAACGAAGTGAGTCGAAGGAGTAGTGTGGAATATGACTGGAACCCGGATGATGAAAAATAAAGGTGTTTGTATATTTTACATCGAAAGAGGGTTTAAGTTTTTTGAGAAAAACACGGTGTCAGATCAGGTTCTTGATAAGATTTTAAATGTGAATGGTGTTGATGAATTAACGTATAACAAAATCACGAAGTCAATAATTGTAATATATGATACACGAATACTTACGTCTAAAAGGCTTTTTTCAAGAATATCAAAATTATTTCCCGATAATAAATTTTTACATAAGGAAGCATCGTTAAAAGATTTTAAAAAGGGTGTTCTTGAAAAAGCGATGGATAAATTTTTGGAGAAACTGGATAAGAAATCCAGAGATCAAGTTCTTAAATGCAAAGATATGGTGTTTATTATGCCTGTAGGCGCAGTTATGAAACCATTTAAATTGTATTATAAGAGGTTGATAGCTCCCACCTGGCTTGAGTTTATTTTTCAGGTGATAATGTTGTAATGTCAATCTAAAAAAGGGCGAATAATGGGGGAAGGCAAAAACGATGAAAATCCTGCATAATAGAAAAGGCAGTTTAAAACTCAAAAGCGACTTATTGTTTAATAATCTTGGATCCACCGCGTGTAGAGAATTTATAAATAGGGTTTTCAGTGTTAATGAAGTTAATAGAATAAGATTAGATCCGATAAACAGGATAGCCGCTATAGGATATGAAAATCCAAATGGAAAACAGGTGCAGGTACTAAGAAAAATCAGCCTGGCGTTAGGGAACGGCAAGAAAAATAAAAAAGTAAATACTTATAACTCTGGTGAATTGGCGGGGCTGGACGGAAATGTTATAAACGTTTCTCGTTTTGGTAATAGGCTTACTACATGGGAAATAAAGCATGAGATTTTTGGAAGAATCAGGCTGAAGAATCCTTTCCTTTATAGGAAAAAGAGTGTTTGCCAGGAGATAGAGAAAGAACTTTTAGGAACTATAGGTGTTCAGAGGTATTCAACCAATCCGTTTACGTGTTCTGTTCTTATAATCTATGATGATGAAAAGATAGATAAAAGCCATTTGATTAGAGTTCTGGACGGTGTCCTTGATAAGTCAAAGAAGAAGAAGAAAAAAGACAAACTGGATCTTGATTTCACTCTAAATACCGCGTCAATGGGACTTGCCGCTGTTGGACAATGGTTATTTCCGTGGACGATACCGTTTAACGCCGGGTTAGTCATTTATAACGCGTATCCAACTTACAAAGGAGCGGTACAGGCAATAAGAAAGAAAAAGATAGGCGTTGATATTCTAGACAGTATAATAGTAACGATGTGTTTGGTCGGCGGAAGCGTTTTTGCGGGGGCACTGATGAATTGGTGCCTGAGTTTGGGAAGAAATATTTTAAGCAAGACTGAAGATGATTCAAAAAAACTACTTGTCGAGATATTTGGTAAACAGCCGAGGTTTGTATGGCTCTATAAAAATGGACAGGAAATTGAGGTATCGTTAACAGAATTAAAAGAGGGGGATATTATAGTTGTGAATACAGGGGAAACCGTTCCTGTTGACGGAGAAGTGGCAAACGGTACTGCCATGATTGACCAGCATACCTTAACAGGTGAGTCCGCCCCTGTGGAGAAGATCAAGGGAGATAAAGTCTTTGCATCTACCGTGCTTTTGGCCGGTAAGGTTTATATAAGAGTTATGCAAACAGGTGACCAGACAACCTCCGCGAAAATAAGAAGTGTGTTGGTGAAAACGGCAGGCTACAAGGTAAAAGCTCAGTCCAGAGGGGAAAAACTGGCTGATAAAGCTGTTATTCCGACGCTTGCGATGTCTTTTTTAGGGTATGCAATCAGCGGTTATGATGCGTCACTGGCGATTGTAAACTGTGATTACGGGACGGGGATAAGGATGGCCGCGCCATTGGGGCTTCTTTCAACATTAGCGCTTTGCGCGCGGGAGGGTATATTGGTAAAAGATGGCAGGGCACTTGAAAACCTTCCCCGTATAGATACATTTTTGTTTGACAAGACAGGGACTTTGACCAATGAGATACCTGAGGTTTCCGATGTAATCGTAGCAGATGGTATTAGTAAAGAAAAGGTACTTATGTTCGCGGCGGCCGCTGAGGAAAAGTTTACACATCCTATAGCAAAGGCGATAATCGAAAAGGCTAAAGAGCTTAATTTGAAACTGCCCAGCCGTGATGAATCAAGATACCATGTTGGTTATGGAATAACGGTAGGGATCAAAGGCGATACGGTTAAAGTGGGAAGCGCTAGATTTATGGGGATGGAATCGATCAAAATTCCGCGTGAAATCGAAGAAAAGGTAGAAGTTGTGAGAAAAGACGGCGGGTCCGCGGTTATGGTCGCGATAAATGATAAACTAAAAGGCGTGATACTGCTAAACACTATGCACAGGTCGGAGGCACACGATATAATTCAGGGATTAAGGAAAAGAGGGGTAAAAGAGATAGTGTTGATATCAGGAGATCATGAAGGCCCTACTAAGAAGCTTGCGGAGCAATTGGGCATGGACAGGTATTTTGCTGAGGTGCTTCCACGGGAAAAAGGGGATTACGTGAAACTTTTACAGAAAGGAAAGAAAAAGGTAGCCTTTGTAGGTGATGGTATAAATGATTCAATCGCGCTCAAGAGGGCTGATGTTTCAATATCTTTGAAGGGTGCTTCAAGCATAGCGACAGATACCGCGCAGATAGTTTTTATGGACGCAAATATTGCTAAATTGACCAGATTGCTGGATATAGCGAAAGAGCTTGAAAGGAATATTTCCCTTAGCTGGAATATGGTCGCTATTCCTAATACTATCTGCATTATAGGGGCATTGACCGGCGCATTTGGTCTTACTTCATCGCTTATTTTAAACAATGGCGCGAATTTTCTTGCTACACTGAACGGGACAAGACCGCTTTACAAGGTTTATGGGGAAGAAATGGAAAGAATGGAAAGAATGGAACATGAGAAAGAAAAGGTTGAGATAGCATAATATGATAACACGGGGGAAGGTTTTAGAAGAGAAGCTTGAAAAGAAATTAGATGGTTCAGGAGTTACCAAAATAAATAAGAGGCTTAACCGTTTAAAAAAGGAATCAACCTGGACAATTAAATATAAGTGGGATAAGAAGATTAAAAGACTTTATATACAGACAGCCAAATTATATTGGGAGGTAATTTTTAAAGAACAAAAATGTGAGGTTTATGCTGAATGGCCGACACTGATGATGCCTTTTCTGTTGCCGGCAAAGAAGAAGGTAATAAGCATATTAAAAGAGGAGATAGGTTTGCTAAATCTATAAGACCAATCGGGTTAACAGAGGAGGAGGTATTTATGAATTCGTTGGGGATAGTAATATTATTTGCGGTAGGTTTTTCTGTTGGAAAAAATTGGTCGCAGATAAGGGGATTTGTCCAATCTGCTGCAAAATCGGTTAAAAAGAAAAAATAATAAAATAAGAAAACAAAGGAGTAACCTATGGAAAACGGGAAAATGGCAGCGCTACTTGCTATAGTTTGCGGGTTTATAATCGGGTATAAATGGCCCAGGATAAAAAAAGAGATCAATCCGTATTTGAAGAAGGGCGTAAAACAGGCAAAAAAATACACGGAAAAGGGAATTAAAAGCACAGTAAAAATGTTTACAGGAAGAAATTCTGTAAAAAAGCCAGCTCGTGCCTGATTAGCAGTAAGTGTAAGATAAACCTTGTGACTTGGAAGCTGTCTGAAAACTGACTATGTTACTCCTGTGGGCGGCATGGATCGAAAGCGAAGGTCCTCATACGAGGGGGAACATGATCATTTCAATAACGAATGTTGGTTTTGAGACATCATCTTAGGAAAAAGGAAATTTAAGTGAAAGAAGGAGTGATTTTAAATGCGTTATCTGTTTGGAAGTGTAGTAACGGTTATTGAGGTAATTGCTATAGGTGCCCTTTTAAAGATTGGCTATCATACAGGAAAAAATATTTTAGAGAATTGCGGTGAAAAAGAGAGTAAATATTCAAAGACTAAAGTTAAGGGTGGTAAAAAACGGGTTTTTGAGAAAGCTACGGGAAATGAACTATCCATTTTTCCTGGTTAGGAGGATTAGATGATTGAATATTTGGCTTATGGCGTATTGTTAACGATAGGTTTTCATATTGGCGGTAAAATTTCCAAAAAATGCGGTTTAGGTCCTAATGATGATAAACGGGTTAAGTTACATAAATATAAAGGACAGGGCATTAATACTAAAACTTATGTATCGAAACTATATGGCGGATTTTAGAAAGGGGTAGTATATGAAAGGTATCGGAGGTTTTGCAATTGGCATGGTAACAGGCGGGCTTGAGGTTGTCGCTGTTGGTGTGCTTCTTGCCATAGGTTTTCATATTGGCGCGAAGATTATTGAAAAGATAGAAAAAAAAGAAGTAGCACCAAAACGTACCAGGGTCGTAAAAGCAAGGGCATAAAAGATAAACATCATTGCAAGGTCCTGTGCCGAAGGGTACAGGGAGAGGAACCACGAACCAAATTTCGTTTAGTTTGGATCTCGTATCAATAGCTAATTTGGACAGTTATATTAATATGAAGAAGTTTTACATAACAATAATAGATTCCGGCTGGCCTACAGATGCTCACGACGTTTGTAAAAATTCATTAAAATTACTAAAGGAATATCTTGCAGGACATAATTTAGTTATATTTTCTGAGGAAGAATCTCAGGAATTTTTAAGAGAGCACCCCGAGGAGATTGGGAAAGACCCGATAATAATTATAACGGACGTTAATCCAAAGAAAATTTATCGCAAGAAACAGCAGGAGGTAAAGGATCTTACCGGGATTAGAATAGACTTGGGGAAGAGCAATAATAAAGATGAGGCGATAAGATATTTACAGCAGGTATGCAGGATGATAGAGGATGAAAAATTTGTTTCTGATATATCATGGGATGAGAGAAGAAAAATTGCCAGGAGTTTTTTAAAGGATATTGTAGAAGACCTGTTCACAAAATGGCTGGAGTTTATTATTTAGTATGGATAAAAAATATATCGGAATACTTATAAGTATTGGAATAACAGCTATAATCGCTGTAAGTTTATATGTTAGAAGAAAGCGGATAAAGATGTTTTATGATGACTGCTTATCTAAAACAAGCGAAAAGGACAGAAGTTTTATAAAATCACTGGGAAAAGAAGAGATAAAAGATAAGCTGCGTTACGCTAAATGACGTTTTCGGAGAAAAGGTTTATGGATGCTAGTATTAGAAAAATATTGACTATTATTGGAGTAGCATTGGTTTTTGGCACAATTGTATATAAACAAAGAAAACATATAAGAAAACTCTTTGATAGGAATTTGACTAAAGTCGGTAAAGATGATGTGGGTTTTATGAGGGAAGTTGGCAGGCATGTTTCCCGGAAGAGGAAACGTTCCGTCTGATAATATTTTAAGAGAAAGAATTTAATATGAATATTACTGCAAGTATGCGTTATAAAAGGCTAAGAAGGATTATAAGAGATATATTTTTTATGCATGTATTTAATCAGGATCAGGAAGAGATAAAGAATACCGTAGATACATTGTTTATCCTTTCCGCGGTTATCCTGTGTATCTCTTTTGTTACGACAGTCGGGTTGGTGTTTTTTTGTGATTTACCCGATTTAAGCATGGAAGTCAAAAAAACGTATAGTATTTTAGACGATATAAGCTGCATATCATCTTTTTTCCTGATGTTATCCGTATTTATAACGGCGAGTGTTAAGACAGGTGCTTTTGAAAATTATAGAGCCTTTTTGATGTGGGTTTCATATATGTTTATTCTTATAGGTTTGCTCATAATAACGGCTGTTTTTGGTTATCTAGTTTTTGATGATTTTAAAGACATTTATATAAAGACGAGTGTAACGATTAATTTACCATAAATAGGATGGTAGTCCATATATGGCGGATATAGGGAAATTTCTAACCCAAATCTCATTCCGTAGGAGTCTTCACCTTCGGCTACGACACCTACGGTGAGCGATTTGGGTTAGAAGTCCTTGGCCTCATCACCTTAAGATATAGGATTTATATGTCTTTTATACGCACAATTCCTAAACCTGCTGTTTTAGCCTTATTAGTGCCTGTAAGTTTTTATCTTGCCCATATAGAAGCGAACTCGATTCTGATTTTCATAATCACTTCTTTGGCAATTCTGGGTTTAATAGGTTTTATTGCCAAGGCTACAGACCAGATGTGTATTTATTCAGGACCTGTTGTCGGGGGATTGCTTCAGGCAACATTCGGGAATTTTACCGAGTTTATTGTGTGTATTTTTGCTGTTTGGGAGGGAATGCATGTTTTAGTACTGGCATCGTTTACCGGCTCGATAATAGGCAATCTTCTCCTGGTTTTGGGCCTGTCCATGTTTTTTGGCGGGTTAAAACATAAAACGCAAAAATTCTCAAGGACGGGGGCGAATGCCGCGATCTTGATGCTTGCCGTAGCGCTTGTTGCCTTGATAATCCCGACGTTTGTACATTACGGGTATAATTTAGATCCTGATATGAGTGAAGCAATTGCTGACGTTATGGTAAATAAGATATCAATCTGCACGGCAGTTGTGATGTTGATTGTCTATTTATTAAGCCTGGTATTTTCTTTAAAAACACATAAATTCGCGATGATGCCCAAATCCGAGACGTCCGAAAAACCTGTATGGAAGAAGCCGGTAGCGTTAGTAGTGCTTTTTGCGACAGCGATTATAATTGGTTTTGAAAGTGATATCTTTGTCGATGCGATTAAAAATATGATACAGGTACAGAAGATAATGTTTTCGGAATTGTTTATGGGTATAATCTTTGTTGCGGCGATTGGAAACGCGTGTGACGGCGCCGTAGCGATTATTATGGCGAGAAAAAACAGGATGGATATATCATTTCAGGTGGCAACAGGAGCAAGTATTCAGGTTGCCCTTTTTATTGTCCCTGTAATAGTGCTTTTTAGTTTTATAATCGGGAAGCCGCTTACACTTGTTTTTAACATGTTTGAAATAATCGCGATATGGAGCGGCCTGCTTATCGCCGGCTATTCTTTATTAGATGGGGAATCCAACTGGTTTGAAGGAGTGATGTTTATCGCAGTTTATCTGCTGGTTGGTATCGTTTTTTTCTTTCATCCGTAATTTCGGTAACGGGCTAAAGGAGTCTATATGGCAATGATTACCTCACATACCATGAAAACCTTCCCAAAGATGGCAATTTTAAGCTTTTTAATGCCGGTAAGTGTTTATCTCTCACATATTGGCGCCAATTCAATACTGGTATTTATAATTACCGGTATTGCTATGATAGGGCTGATAGATTTACTGCAAAAGTCTGTAGGTGAAATATCTATATATTCCGGACCGGTAGTTGGGGGATTACTTCAAGCGACCCTGGGCAATTTTCCGGAATTAATCATTTCTCTGACAGCTTTACATCATGGAATGCATGTCCTAATGAAAGGGGCACTGATAGGTTCTATAATCGGCAATATTCTTCTGATCGTGGGGTTGGCTATGTTTATTGGCGGGTTAAAACATAAAACGCAGAGATTTTCAAGAGTAGGAACTAATGCCTCGATATTGGTGCTTGTATTTGTTCTTGTTGCCCTCTTTGTTCCTTCTTATGTTGTTACAGCCGGTAAAATGGATCCTATGATTAAGGAAACAGCCGCAAGTGCTGCAATAGATATAACCTCATTATGTATATCTATCTTGTTATTGATTGGCTATATCCTTTACCTGATTTTTTCATTGAAGACCCACAGATCAGCATATACTTCTGAAGTTGATCCAAAGGTAAAGCCTGAATGGAAAAAAGGGCTTGCAATAGTTGTCTTATTTGTTGGCGCGTCGTTAATAGGTTTTGAAAGTGATATCCTGGTCACGTCTATTGAAGGCATGTTATCTTCGACTAAGTCAGTTTTTTCACAGCTCTTTATGGGTGTTATATTTGTTGCCGCTATAGGTAATGCGTCGGCAACTACAGTATCAATAAACATGGCAAGAAAAAACAATATGGATTTATCATTTCAGGTTGCGGTTGGCGCCAGTATACAAATTGCGCTTTTAGTTATACCGCTATTGGTAATTTATAGTTATATAATTGGTAAGCCCTTTACACTAGTTTTTGGCGGCCTGGAGTTGATATCAGTTGGTGCATGTGTACTTGTTTGCGGGTATTCATTGCTGGATGGAGACTCTAACTGGTTTGAGGGAGCGCTTTTTGTGATAGTTTATTTAATTCTTGCGGTTGCCTTCTTTTTCTGTACATAGGAGTGACATTGCGTACTTTAAAGACCAAAAAGGGGACAGTGCCCTTTTCCCTGTTCTTATATCGACCAGACATGTTACGCCCTCAGAAAGCGAAGTAATACCTATAGCGTTTTTTACTCCGACCGCGGAAAGGATCTGACCTTCCATGACCAGCTATATATGGCCGCTACAAAAAAAACTAAAAACCCAAAGACAAAACGAAGTGTTGTTGTTCACAAAAAAGATAAAACTTTTGAAAATGTTTTTCAGATGTTAGCCTCCATACTCTGCAATACACCCTTCACATAAGCAATGCTTCTTTTAGGATTATCTTTTGATCTGTCTTTCCCTCTAATTCGTTCCAAACGTGGATTGGAATTAAGTATAGTAATAAAATAAGTTTAGGGCATGGATTCCCGCTAAAAGACTCCGGGAATGACAATAAAGGATAAAGGGAATTAGTTATCACCGCATAGGCTGTAATTTGGTATGCTTTTGTTTTTTTAGCCATCCGCCAATCAATCCCAAAAGCCCGATACCGAAAAGCGCGTATGTTGACGGTTCGGGGACGGCGGTGAACGTCAGGTTGATATCATTACCGACCTCTTCAATGCCAAAAGATCCACCGCCAAGGTCATTTGTAAATGCAAATTTCTCAACATTAAACTTATCAGCAGAAAAACCGGTAATTCCGGTAGAAGCAGTTGCTATAACCCATGAATAATCTTGAGAATTATCAAAGTTAGAGGCATCGACTCCCATCGTTGATAGCATAAGCATAAATTCTTCGAAAGGCTCGGAAGTCGCTGTTATATTAAGCCCACCCGTAATATCAAGCCAATCCCATCCAGGATCATCCCCTTTTGTGCCTATAGCATCATTAATCGTGTACCCGCTTTCCCACGTAGTAGGGCCGGCATTAAGCGTGCCAGGACTCAATCCCGGAGAAAAAGTACCGTCGTCTGCCACCGTAAGATTAAAAACAGTTCCCGAACCAATGAGTTTGCCGCCATCGTTGATTGTAGCAGCACTATTTGCAATGCTACCGGTCACAGAGAGTGTGTCTGCATTAATCGTTGTTTCTCCCGAATAAGTATTCGCACCTGAAAGCGTCATCGTTCCTGAACCGCTTTTACTAAAACTCCCTGTCCCGCTCATGATACCGCTATATGCTGTACTAGAATCATCTCCCCCTGCAGTCAAATCACTGCTTAATGTCACATTTCCCGCGCCTGCAAGCGATTCTATCGTGTCATCATATCCTGCCATATCAAGCACCTTCCCTGACTAAACACTCACTGCAGTAGTATTTGAAAGCGCATTATCAACCCCATATTGTAATGTTCCATCACTTACTGTTGTCGCACCAGTATAGGTATTTACCCCTGATAACGTCGTTGTTCCTGAACCTGCGTTGGTAATAGATCCTATACCGCTTACCTCTCCCATTAATATAAAATCCCCAATACCATTAAGTGTAAGATTGTTTCCATTCGTATCTATAGCGCTTATTTCAAGATAACCACTACCATGATCACTACTCCATGTTTGTTCTGCTCCAAGTTTTAAGGGATAAGAAAATGTAGAGGCATAGCCATAGAACCTTGCTACACCACTATTTATTGTTAAAATCGCGCTGCCATTAACAGTGAAATCTCCCGGTCTATAAAAAGTTACACTTCCTATCCATACAAATCAGAAGATATAAAACCGCCAGTAAAAATTATCGCACTGATCAAATAAATAAGTTTTTTAAACATAAGACCCTTTCTTTTTTTGAAATATTTATGTATATTGTGATAATATATAAATTATAGGAAATGTAAATAAATTGTAAAAAGTGTATTCAATGGGGAGTACTTCAGATTTACTAAGATGATAGATGAATATGGGATTGATAAAGTGAAATGTGCTTTTAACAAGATAAAAGACAGATCAAAGGATAACCCTAAAAGAAGTATTGCTTATGTGAAAGGCATCTTGAAAAGTATCGGATTGTGAAAGGCGAAATAATTCACAATTCAAGACACTAAAAAATTGAAAAGAAATTACGGGCGTGGTATTGGTATTGATAACTTAAGAGAGAGACATGAACAATAGACCTATCGGTGTATTTGATTCGGGAGTGGGAGGATTGAGTCTTGTTACGGAGATTTCAAATCAATTACCAAAAGAAAGTGTTGTTTTCTTTGCAGATTCCCAACATCAGCCTTTTGGTGAAAAATCAACAGATGAGGTTATTACCTATTCACTGAATATTGCTGAAGTGCTTGTAGCTAAGGGTGTAAAAGCACTGGTTATAGCATGCAGTACTGCCAGTGCCGTTGCACTAAAGACAATCAGTGAAAAGTATTCTATCCCTGTTGTCGGTATTTTTACTGAACACCTTTTTCGGGATGTAATATCTCTTACACGAAACAAAAAAGTGAGTATCATATCCACAAAGTTGACTGCAAAAAGTGAGTTTCTAAAAAATGCATTGTGCCAGATTGATCCTTCAATCAATGTTTTGTCTGTTCCCTGTTCAAGACTGGTAAATATGATTTCCGAAGGGGATATATTCACCAACCAGATTATTAAATGTATAAGCGACTATGTGTGCCCGCTCATGGAGCAGGGGGCAGATACACTTGTTCTGGGATGTACTCATTTTAATTTTATAAAAGATTTAGTGGCCCATATAGTCGGGGAAAAGATGAAAATTGCATACCCTCCATATTCATCGATTGCAACACTGGCAACAATATTAAAAGAGCATACATTAGAATGTTTTCCTTCTAATGATCCAACATTTGATTTATTTGCCACAGGAGATGTCGATGCTTTCACTTCTTTAGTTAAAAAACTGTGGAAATCTTCCATCTATAATGGGATTAATAAATATACGTGGCCGGAACAGAAAGAAATTGTACATTTCTAAATGAAAGTGAGAATGTGTATGACAATAATAAAGTTTTTTAAGATATTATACAAAGAGTTTAATCGGCACAATTGTATGCAGCGTGCTTCCGCAATGGCTTTTGCAATGCTTTTTTCTCTGGTGCCGTTAATTGCGGTAACCTTTTCCTTATTTGCGAGCTTTGCGCAGATCAATGAAATAAAAGATAAGATTCAGGCAAAGATCCTTATGCATTTTTTGCCGAATGTCGGGGAGAAGATCGGCCATCTCATTTCGAGTTATATTGATCAATTTGCGACAAACATAAAAGCGGTAAGCATTATTGGAGTAATAGGTGTGGCCATAATATCTCTCGCACTCTTTAATATTGTCGAAGATTCATTTAATCATATATGGGGAGTGAAGGAAAAGAGAACTATCATGCAGAGGTATAACGCCTATGCTGGTATCTTGCTTGGCCTGCCTCTTTTGATCGGTTTATCATTTTATATTACCTCGAGCTTCAAGATACAACTTATGAGTATTGACCATAGTTTTATGTTTATACAGAAGATCTATTATGTCACGCTTCCATTTATTTTTTCGTGTTTGGCGTTTGTTTTATCGTATAAGATCATTCCGAATACGAATGTGCGCTGGAGTGCAGCTATAGTTGGTGGACTTATTGGTGGGATATTGTGGGAGATAGCGAAGGTAGCGTTCGGATATTATACGACACATTTTCTCTACTACAATATTGTGTACGGATCACTCAGTACCGTTCCACTTTTTCTTGCGTGGCTTTTTATTACCTGGTTGATAGTCTTGATTGGGATAGAGATATCGTATTGTTTTCAAAACTACAAAGAATTATCTGGGACATGTTGCGAGGATCATGCCGTTGAAGCAAAACAAGATTAATATTTCATCAAGCTATTAACAACAAACGATAGTAGGAGGATGTATGAAAAAGAAATTTTTTGTTTCTCTCTTAGTAATATGTGTTGTATTTATTGTATTGATATTTACCCTTCCGTTATTTATAGATGTAAATCATTATAAAGGTGTCATCATTGAAAAAGCCCAGAAGGCTTTACAGAAAAAGATTGAATTAGGGAATCTGAAGCTTAATCTTATAGGTGGGGTAGGTGTATCAACGAATGAAGTGAAGATATATGAAGGATTGAGTGATTCAAGCAAGGTGTTCTTTTCCTGTGACGCATTTACTATACGAGTAAAGATCTTGCCGTTACTTTCAAAAAAGATCGAGGTGTCCAAGATATATTTTGATAAACCGTACGTGTCTGTTATACGAGACAAAAACGGTGATTTTAATTTCATGCCTGCACCGACTCAAAGAGTTAAGGCGGCTAAAAGAATCCTGTCTCCCGAGGTAGAAAAAGGTAAAACTTTACCAAAGCGTATTCCTCCAGCAATACCTGCTCCCGTGCCAGGTCCTGAAAGGCAAGAGCGTAAAAACCCACAGTTTGAGCTAGGGAGCCTCATTATAAACGATGGACACGTCGTATTTATCGATCACATGATGAAAGAAAAAGTGACCATAGACCTATCAAATCTCGATGCGACAATAGCTGGTGTGAGAGTCGGTGGGCGAATCAATATTAAAATGGCTGGAGAACTCAATAAAACTGGGAGCATTGCGTTTTCAGCAACGGTAGGAGCAATTCCCGCTGGATTTGATATATTGTCACATCTAGACAAATTATCTTTTACAATTAATGGTAACATTGATAACTGTGATATTACGCCGCTTATGAGTTATGTTTCTTCTTCTGATGATATTCCGAAGATAAAAGGTCCGGTATCTCTCACATTTCTTCTCAAAGGGAAACATGATGATATATATATTAAATCAAAGACAGATATGACCAATGCTTCAGTACTCTATCAAGACCTATTTGAAAAAACGAAGGGAAAGGCCCTTACAAGCAATCTGGAAGGACGTATTAAAGAAAGTAAAGATATTGCTATTGACCAGTTGCATTTACTCTATGGAGACACAAAGCTTTCTGTACAGGGTTCGGTTAATGATTTTAATGTACAGGAGAAAATGCGCCTTGATCTGAATGTGAACGGAAAGATCATGATGAAAGATCTAATATCTTTAAAGGAACTAAAAGGGTATTCACCAACAGGTGCTATTAATGTGAAACTTGATGTAAAGGGTGAGGTAGCGGGGACAAAGAAGCTTGATACCCAAGGGTTTATTCAATGCGATCAGGTAAGGTTTGCAACACCGCTTAATCCGAGTGTTCATGCGGTTTTAAATGGAAGATTGAAGATTCATGCCGAACGTATTGATTTTGAAGAAGTACAGGTAACCGTCGAAAAATCAAAACTCTTTATGAATGGTTTTATTGATGGTTTTGATGCTCCGCGAGCAGAATTTGATGTTAAGGTTAAAGAATGTTATCTCGAGGAGATTATGCTCTTTTTGCCCGAGAAAAATGCAAGCAGCCAAAATAGGCCACGTGTGATACCTCGAGGCGAAAAGGTAGTCACGCCAGAGGCGAGCCCCTCTAAAAAAGTAGAAATCACCAATAGAAGTGAAGCACCGGTTGTTATGGCAGAGCGTCCAACTGCGCTATCAAGTGATCAAAAACTGTTTGAAAAGATGGATGTAAAAGCTCGATTTCATGCCGACAGGCTTATATATAAGAAAAACGACATTAAAGATGTCAATGCCCAGATGCTGATTAAAAACGGGATCTTGACCATTAACCCTTTTAATCTTGTGGGTTTTGATGGTACGGGTGAAGGGCAGGTAGTCTATCACGCGGCAAGCCCGCTTAATGAATTTAAAATGAAGGCCCAGCTTAAAGATGTAGATATACACGATATATTGAAGAAAAATTCTAAACTGGGGGATGTTCTTTACGGTAGACTTGATGCGGTTTTGGATTTAACGGGAAGCGGCGCAACAGAAGCACAGATAAAAGATAACGTTAATGGTAACGGAAAACTGCATATTCGTGAAGGGCGTTTTAAATCGTTTAATTTGTTAGAGAATTTATCGGTCATCTCCGGTATTGTTGGATTAAATCTCCCTGATATAAAAGACACTTCTTTTAAAGATCTGACATTAACGCTTACAATTACTAATGGTGTTTGTAGAACAAATGATCTTAAAATGAAAACGCAATATTTTGATCTGTTTGGATCGGGGTATTTTACTTTAAACAACCAGATTCGATATGATCTTGATGTCGTTTTTTCTGAAGCATTTACGAAACGTCTTGGCAGTGGAAAACTTCAGCGGGCGTTAACACGCTCTGACGGTAGGATATCAATGCCGTTTCTGATAACCGGTGCTCTTGATGGTCCGCCTAAATTTACCCCTAATTGGGGTAACATCCTTCAGCGTGAAGCGGTCCAGCTGCTCTCTGATAAAGTTTTCGGGAAGGAAGAGAAAAAGGAAACAGTTCCTGGTCAGCCTCCGTCAACAAAAGATACATTAAAGGGCATGCTGATGGACGTGATTTCTGATTCCTTGGAGAATAAAAGCACTCAAGAGCAATAAGGGAAAAACATAATGAGAAGAGAACTATAATGTTCTCTTCTCAAAATATTCAGGAAGAAACTTCTTTCCAAACGCAGTCATCTCATTATTTGATATAGATGTTGTTCGTTGCGATTCATATTCTTTATCAATTGCTTTTTTCATCAAAAGGATGCCTGGATTATTCTTGTCGATTAAGTCCATTCCTTTAAGATCAAGGTGTGCATTTATCCAATGCGCGATCCCTGCTGCACCAGATTTATCTGTTATGGCAATGCCAATATCTCTTTTTAGTATCTTTGATGTATTAAAAATATTATAGATCTCTTCATTTTTTAGTATCCCGTCAGCATGAATGCCCGCGCGTGTAATATTGAAATCAGACCCAACAAAAGGAAAATTCGAAGGGATAGTAACCCCAAGCTTTTTAGTGAAATAATCAGCTATCTCTGTAATAACAGTCGTATTAATACCTTTATTACCTTTAATCGATATGTAATCTATTATGAGTCCTTCAACAGGAGAGTTTCCTGTTCGTTCACCAAAACCAAGGAGTGTTCCGTTAACTGCGGAGCATCCGTAGAGCCATGCAGTAGTCGCATTTATCAGAACCTTATGAAAATCGTTATGTCCATGCCATTCAAGCTGTTCGGAGGGAACGCCTCCGTCATGAATGAGCCCATGAATGATTTTTGGTATACTTCTCGGTAAAGTCGCATTTGCGTACGGGACACCGTAGCCCATAGTATCGCATGCCCGCACTTTTATTGGTGTTTTATATTCGTCTGACAGTTTCATGAGTTCTTGGACAAATGGTATAGCAAAACCGTAAAAGTCTGCTCGTGTGATATCCTCAAGGTGACAACGAGGGATAACTCCAATATCTAATGCTGCTTTTACAACATCAAGATACCCTTCCATTACCTTCTTTCTGTTGCTTTTAAGCTTGAGAAAGATGTGATAATCTGATGCTGACGTTAAAATGCCGGTTTCTTTTAATCCCATGTCTTTTACGAGCTGGAAATCTGATTTAACCGCACGTATCCAACCAGTGATTTCGGGGTAACGATATCCTTTTTCCAAACATTTTTCTATAGCTTCTTTATCTTTCTTAGTGTAGAGAAAGAACTCAGTTTGTTTGATAACTCCATAAGGACCACTTAATTTATGGAGAAACTCGTATATTTGAACGACCTGTTCTACTGTATAGGGAGGACGGGACTGCTGTCCGTCACGTAATGTTGTATCAGTTATCCAGATATCTTGAGGTGTATCTAGAGGAACAGTTGCGTCCTCAAAAGTCATTTTTGGTACATCGTGATAGGGGAACAATTCCCGCATAAGATTCGGTTCGGTCACATTTTCTAATTCGTATTTTTTCTGATTCATAGTATCCTCCTTAGTTGATAAGCCCCTAAACTATCAGAATAAGAGTAAATGTCAATAATAAATTTAGCGATGTATTATTTTATACAGCTTGAATAGGTTAAGAATTCGCAGTGAAGATAATTAATTCTTTATGTTAAAAGAGATATCCTTTCAATGTGTATCTGTATCACTCTTGCAATCAACGACTTAAGTGTTATACTCTTGAAAAATACAAGAAGATGTAATATAATTATGATATAACTTTGATACAGTACACGTATGAGTGTGTTCATAGATAAGGAGGCGGCTAGTGATTCATTTTAAAAAGAATGTATGTAGAGATTTCCATAATGCGACCCAGTATGAGTGGATTGAAACAAATGGCAAAGGAAGCTATGCCTCCTCAACTATTATTGGGGCTAATACAAGACGGTATCATGGATTACTTGTTTCTGCAACGAATCAGCCAAGCGGCCGTATGTTGCTTTTATCAAAAGTTGAGGAAACATTAATTATTGATGGTGAAAAATACGAATTATCGGCAAATCAATATCCTGACACAATTCATCCGCAAGGAAACCTGTACCTTAAAGAGTTTCGATTGATTCCGTTCCCAAAGTTCATTTATGAAGTCAAAGGGATAATGGTCGAAAAAACAATAATGATGGTTCATGGGGCGGATACCTCAATAGTGAGCTATAACTTTTTTCTAGGGACAAGTGCCGCTCAGGAAATATCGCTGCAGGTGCGTCCACTGGTGAATTTCAGGGATTACCACGCGTTAACTGAATATGAAGAAAATCTTCGCTGTGACTGTGAAGTGTATGAAGGCGCGATAAAGCTGACCCCCCATTCAAATATTCCTTCATTATATCTCTACCATAATGCGGCAAGTTTTAATCATGATAAGTGTTTCTATAGGAATATGGAGTATCAGGAAGAGGCATATCGTGGATTTGATTGCCATGAGATAGTCTATAATCCTGGTTATTTTGTCTACAATGTTGAGGATGGTGATAATTGTGTTTTTGTGGCGTCAACAGAATTGTATGACGAAATAGATACAATGGAGCTTATGCAAAAAGAAATAAGCAGACGGAGCATGCTCTTAAGAGGTGTTAATCATAACAATACAAAATTAGATCCATTACTATTAGCAGCAGATTCATTTATATGTGAGGGAATGAAGAAAAATTCATTAATGATTGTTGGTGGGTACCATTGGTTTAATGTATGGGGAAGAGATGTGCTTGTGTCGATTCCAGGTCTTACTCTGGTCAATGGGCGCTATGAATATGCCGAAAGGATACTCATTACAGTGATGGACTATCTTAATAAGGGAATGTTACCGAATTGCCTTCTTGAGGATAGTAATGAACCTCAATACAACTCAGCAGATACATCGTTGTGGTATTTTTATGCGGTGCACAAATATCTTGAGTATACCGGTGATTACATTTTTGTGGAGAAAATGTGTGTTTCCGGAATGAATAAGATACTCCATCATTATAGTTCCGGGGTGCAGCATGGCATTCATGAAGATAAGGATGGGCTTATTACTTTTTCGTCAGGGGATACCCCAATAACCTGGATGGACGTGAAGATCCAAGGGCGCCACGCAATATCTCGGCAAGGTAAGGTAGTTGAGGTTAACGCGCTGTGGTATAACGCACTTAAAATCATGGCGAATATATGTAAAAAATTACATCGTAAAAAAGAGGAAGAAATATATTCGCAAAAAGCCGATAAAGTAAAAAAGAGTTTTCAAAAAGTATTTTGGAATAAAAAAGACAGCTGTTTATTTGATTATGTTGATGGAGGAAATTCTTCATCTGCAATAAGGCCGAACCAGATCTTTGCAGTAAGTTTACCGTATTCGGTAGTCTCCAAGGCGGCTGAAAAACAAATACTACATGTAGTCGAGGATGAACTGTTGACTCCTTATGGTTTGAGGACACTTTCTCCGAGAGATTCGAAGTATAAAGGGGTATACAGAGGAGGCGTAGATGTTCGTGATAATGCGTATCATCAGGGTACGGTATGGGCATGGACGATTGGTTCATATGTTGACGCGTACATGAGGGTAAATGGTATAAATGCCGCTAGCACGGAACACATTAAGAAGCTTATGGCGCCATTTATTGATCATCTTCATTGTGCAGGGTTAGGAACAATATCTGAAATTTTTGATGGAACGGTTCCGCACCATCCGAGAGGGTGTATCTCTCAAGCATGGAGTGTTGCTGAAATAATGAGGGTGTATTTTGAGTATATTGTGGATGTAAGAAATAAATCAAAGGAAACAGACGCTACCGCGCATTTCACAAAAAGATTTTAATTGTGTCTGAGTCAAGAGGTTTACAGAAGAAATACTGCAGCTGCAAGAACTGTTGTATATCCTTTTTTACCTTTGGCTGTTTGAGTGATATTTGTCGTTCGAACAATTTTATCGCTCATTCGATACACTTCTTCTTTTTCATCCCAGTTTTTATCTTCATCGAATTCAATGCCGAGTGTGGAAGCAAGCATTGAGGCGGCAAGGTCTTCTGCATAATCCCCCGCCATTTTCTCTGTTTGGCCCCAGGCATGGTGTTCGCTGAGATATCCGTACATAGATTTGTCCGACGGTGCGGCGACGCCAACTGAAGCGGATAGAACCCGGTGAGGTTCATTACTTGAACATTTGCTGCATACGGTAAACGTTATCATTCCCGGAGCAATTTCCTTTAATCCTTTGTTGCGCGGTATGATCTTACAATGAGGAGGCAGTATGCTTGATACCGTTACGAGATTGCATTTTTCGATGCCCGCATCTCTTAATGCAAGCTCAAATGAACGAAGTTCTTCTTTATGGCTGCCTACTCCTTTTGTGAGGAACACTTTTTTTGGAACTATATTATGTATTTGCATCGAATGCACTCCTTGTTGTAGTGAAAGTTTGTTATTAGGTAACGAAAGTTCTTACGCGTAATCCTCTTTATCTTGTTCTTGTTTATCATAATCGCCGCGGCTAGATTCTAAATCGTTATCGAATTCATCTTCGTAATCCGGACTGACGCCACCTTGTCTAAATGGGCAATCTTCATAATCTTGACAGCTTGCACAGCAGTTTTCATTGTTTGGACTATAATCTTCGCAATCTTCACAATAATCACAATAATGACAGCACATAATTAATCCTCCAGTATATTGCTTTTAATACACAAAGAGATTAAAAAATTATTCAAAGGAAATGTCAATAAAATTTAACAAAAAACTTTGTGCTTTCTCAGGTAATGATTTTTTGTTAGATAATAAATGCCAGTATACGTGAGTATCGCAAGAGGAATACCTATAGCAATAAACCCTATCATAATAGTATAGAATGTCTTGTCAAAATGGGTTAGAAAAGAATACACGCTTGTAATATCGGGCATATGCCATTCACCATTATTTTTTAGAAGGAAAAATTTTCCTGCTTTATATTCAATAAAATATATAAGGGGAACAAAGGGAGGAAAAGATATTTGGGTGCCAAGAAGCAAGGCAATCTTATTTGCTTTTTTTATGATAAGCGCTGTTATCAGAGCTCGTGTACAGTATGTCTTTTAAGGGGCTGAGAATGAGCTCCCAATCGAACTCTAAAGCTTTTTTTCGTGCTTGTATTGAAATGTCACTCAAGTTATAAGTGCCGGAAAGACAGGCCGCTATTTTACGGTGAAATTCTGTATCAACTGCTAAGAGAATGTTATGACCCTCATCAATAGGGAGTCCTTTTATCCCGAGATATGTAGCTATAACAGGTTTTCCGCATGACATGGCTTCAAGTATCTTGAGGCGAGTCCCGCCACTTGAGTTTAGGGGGAGAATGATAAGATCAGAAACAGAAATATATGTTTCTATATTATCAACATAGCCCGTTGTAATAATCGAAGGGTGATAATTAAGTGGTGGGGGATTGTCTCCCACAAGAAGAAATCTCACTGAGTTATCTTTTTCATATACTTTTGGTGCGATATGCGTGCTTATGAGCGAGGCAGCACGAGCATTGTGTGGATCATTGAAGTTGCCATAAAACATACACACTGTCTCATTTTTAATGCCGAGGTGTTCTAATACTGAACGGTCCTTTTCTATAGGCTTAAATTGCTCTATGTCTACCCCGTTTGGAATAAGTGTCGGTGTTCTCAGTTTTCTTGATTGCATAAGCAGTGCATCATTATGTGTGGTAACAAGCACTGAATCAGCTTTCTTTATCAAAAATTTCTCAGGCAAATCAAGAAGCATGGCGAAGAGTTTTTTGTCCAGTCCCTTTAAGCGGGTTGTTTCGATGTCGTGACAGTCCAGGACATATGGATACGAAAATAATTTTGATAGAACATGTACCATAAGCCCTTGATAGGGATATTCTACCAATACACTGGTTTCATGTTTTTGTATCTCTTTGTGTAGTGTGCGCATAAAATCAATATTGAGAAAAGAATGAAACCGATGCTTTTTTTTGTATGGAACGATATGAAATCCTTTTTTACATTCGGTAAATTCACACGGGATATTTTTGTTTTCCGGGACAAGCATAGTCACCAAGAAACCTTTTCTGATAAGATAATCAGCAATTGATAGAGACCGGCGGGCATGAGCCGTTTTTGGTGGAAAAAGATCATAGGGAGAAGTTATAATTATTTTCATAGTGTTTACCGTTCGATTATATACTAAATGTATAGTCTTGTATTATACTAAAGTATCGGAGTTTGACAATCTACTATTTTAATACTTCTTCTTTGTCTGGTTCTCCATCAAAGTTTGTGTCAATTTTCTTTTTAATGAGGGTGCCGGCATCATTGTAAAAGTGCCAGAGGTCAATGATTCTATCGTTATTTGTATCAAATTCCCGCTCAATATATTCATCATCTTCCGTTGTCGGGGCTACAGGTGACCTGTCGGTAAGTGCTTCATGAGAAGGTGTAATAGATGCATTGTTGCTTGCGTTATTTTCAGGGAACATTGTTTTATCGATCTGCGCTATTATATTCTTAATTTCCGGATCCCCAGGATGCGCTGAAAGATACCTTTTAAAATGAATCAGGGCGTTTTTATTATCTTTTTTTATATCATAGTAAATTTGAGCCAATCCGTAATCAGCAAGGAAGAAGTCAGGCTGTAATGTGAGAGTTTTGGTGTATTGGCTTAATGCTTCCTCAAATCTCCCCGTTTTATTGTATGCGACGGCAAGGTTGTAATGGGTTTCAGCACTGTTTGATCGTAGGGCTATGGCTTCACGAAGTTCGTTTATGGCAGCATCATAATTCTCCTGCTTGATATACACAAGCCCGATATTATTACGTGCCGCTGTGAGCTGCGGGTTTAAATGCAAAGCCTTCTTAAAATGGAGTAGTGCTGTTTTTAAATCTCCTTTATTGAAAAGGGCAAGGCCCAAATTGTTGAGTGCTTCTGCTTGATTTTCATTTATTTCCGTGGCCTGACGATAATAGGTAATAGCTTTATTGTATTTTCCCAGGTTTCCATAGACTGCTCCAATATTATATAGTGCTTCTGCATAATGAGGGTCAAGGGCAATGACTCTTTCAAATTCTTTAAGTGCTTTGGGATAACGCCCGTCATGAAAAAATGCGATTCCGAGATTATTGTGAAGATCAGGGTTATCCGGATCTATGGCAATTGATTGTTGGAGTTCGGCAATATGCTTTAGTTTTTCGCTTTGAATAGTGAGCGAGGGTGGCGATTTGAAATGAGTGATATAAATTATAACAATGAAGGCCGTGATAATAAGTAAAATAATTAGAAAAAATATTTTCTTCATAATGGATAAAAAAGTTATAATATAGTAATAGTTTGTTGAACGTGTGACAATGTGTATACGTCAATACGTTATACACTAAAAGTCATTTTTAGGAAAGAGTCATTTTAAGGGGTTGTTTCACCAAGGGGAATGTATGAGAAAAACACATAGTATGCGTGCTGCTATTATCAGTTTTTTAATTGTGAGTTGCACATTGATTTCTTCAGGAATAGCCGAAGATGCAATGGAAATTGCTGACAAATGTTATGATCAGGCAACAGATTATTTTAATAATAAGGATTATGATTTGGCAGTTGAACTATATAGTGAGGCAGCGAACCTTGATCCTGACTATGTAGATGCATATTATGGTTTAGGAATGAGCTATGTGCGGCTTAAACAGTACAAGAAAGCTTTTGAAGCCTTTGAAGAGGCATTGTTTATTGACTCAGATCATGCTCAGTCTCATTATGGAATGGGGATCATGTATCCTATCGTGATGCGTAATAATGACAAAGCGATAGAACATTTTGAAACGTATTTGCGGTTAAAACCGCGTGCTTCCGATAGAGATAAAGTTGAAGGATGGATTGATAATCTGAGAAGAAAAGGTAAAATACACCGTAATCCCGAGATGGTCGAAATGTATAACAGCGGTGTAGATGCATTTAATAGAGGGCACTATGATGAAGCAGAATATTATTATAAAGAAGCATTACGTTTAAATAAGCATTACGGACCCGCTCATAACGCGTTAGGGCTCGTATATGTGAGAGGAGGGCGGTATCATGACGCGGCAAAAGAATTTGAGACAGCATTAAAAATCAATCCTCATAACGCAGAGAGCCATTATGATCTTGGTGTTGTGTATCCCGTATTTGGCGATCATGAAAAAGCGGTGTTTCATTATACTCAATACATAAAAATGAAGCCAAATGCGCCTGATATTCCACAGGTGAAAAAATGGAGAAAAAAGCTACGTAACAAAAAGAAAGAGCTCAGCGCACGTGCGAATATTTCGTCATATAGTAATGGTGTCGCGGCATATGGAGAAGGGAAGTATAAACAGGCGATCAAATATTATAAAGAAGCGCTAGATAAAAACCCGCGTTTTGAAGATGCGTGGCGCGGCCTGGGTCTTTCCTATATTCAGATAAAGAAATATCGTGAAGCACTCAATTGTTTTCAGGAAGCATTGCGTATAAATCCTGATTCATTTGAAGTGCATTACTGTCTTGGCATAGTATCTCCTCTTTTAGGTGATGTTGAAGGTGGTATTACGCATTTTAATAAATACCTTGCGTTACGTCCCGACGCGCCTGACAGGAAAAAAGTCCAGGAATGGATAGCGTCAATTGAAAGAAATCTTGATGTCTCTTATTACAACAAGGGTGTTGATTTCTATAACCAAGGGAAATATGATGAGGCGTTAGAAAGTTACTTGCAAGCACTTGAATTATCTCCGGATTATGTTGATGCGATGCGCGGGGTCGGTTTAACACTCGTTAAGCAGAAAAACTATAGTGATGCTTTAGATATATTCCTTGAAGCGTATGAAATTGATCCTGACGATCCTGAAATCAATTATTGTTTAGGGGTTATCTATCCGATTGTTAAAAAAGATACAAAAAAAGGTGAGTATCACTATAAGAGATATCTTGAACTTAATCCTGAAGCCGAAGACAGGCAGATGGTTGAAGAATGGATAGAATCATTTAATAAATCGATATATATCGACTATTACAATCAAGGTGTTGAGCTTTATGACCGTGGTGACTACCAGGATGCTATAGAAAAATATCGCAAAGCTCTTGAACTTAATCCAGACTATTTTGATGCGTATCGTGGACTCGGATTAGTATATATTAAGTTAAAACAATATGACGATGCATTTAAAAGCTTCCTGATCGCGTATGAACTTAGTCCTGAAGATCCTGAAGTTAATTATTGTCTCGGAGTATGTTATCCCATCATGGGGGACAAGGACAAGGGGGCGTGGCACTACAAGAAATATCTAGAACTGAGTCCTGAGACACCTGACAAAGAAAAAGTAGAGCAGTGGATACGTAAATTACAACAAAAATAATATGCGTTTGACAAAGATTTTTTGTTTTCAGTCTCAAAGTAGTGTATACTAAAATAGAATAGTTAGTCACGATAAGTAATCGATGGTGGTTCCCTATATACCCCAACAGGAAGGCGGGTGAGTATATTATGGCCGAATCAAAATATGAAGGACAAAATAGAAGGAGATTTGTACGAATACCGTACGAAGCAGTTTTGCGCTATAAGGTTTATAAAGAAACAAAGAAATGTGCGAACGGGGCATGTGATGATACACAAAAGCACAATTATGCAAATGCAGATAGCAAGAACTTAAGTTCGGGGGGGGTAATGCTTACAACTAAAGAGCATTTTCCACTCCATACGATATTGGAAATTGAAATGGATGTTCCGAGCATGGACGGATATGAATCGGTGACTATTTTCGGAGAAGTTGTGCGAACATGCGCTAAAAAGAATAGCGAGTTATTTGATAATGGCCTGTCTTTTTATCGCATTCAACAAGATGATCGAAAAACTATTGAAGACTTTTTAGAGTTTTGTCCTGAGGCATCTGAGTTGGGTGCTGAAGAAATGTAAATATAAAGGTTAGGTTGTTATCTTAATAATCTTTTATGTAAATGATTTCTCCCATGAACAGATAAAATGAATTGTACTAATCGTCTAGAGCGGATAAAAATAGAATGGATAGCAATCCTTATCCTGATTTTTGCTGTATTTCTCCTCTTTTTTAAGCTGGGAGATAGACCACTTTGGTCAAGTGATGAGGGAAGATATGCTGAAATTCCGCGAGAAATGGTCGAATCAGGCGATTATATTACTCCGCACCTGAATTATGTAAAATACTTTGAAAAACCGGTTTTATCCTACTGGCTCACTGCGGCTAGCTACAATCTTTTTGGTGAAAATGAATTTGCTGCACGCTTTCCTGTCGCATTATGTGGCTTTTTAACCATTCTTATGGTGTACCTATTTGGGCGTGTTGTTTTTGATTCCCGGACAAGTACTCTCAGTATATTTATTCTTACCGCAACAACAGGTTTTTTTCTGGTGAGTAGATATCTTATAATTGACGGTCCGTTTACATTTTTTAATACCGCGTCACTGTGTTTGTTTTGGATCGCGAACATTCGCAATAAAGGAAGTATTTTTCTTCTCTCATATGCATGTATGGCGCTTGCTGTACTGACAAAAGGGCTTATTGGCCTTGTTCTTCCTGGGTTAATTATTGGGAGTTATATACTTGTTGCCCGGGATTTCTCCCTTATCAAACGTTCACGTATTTTGTGGGGAATACTGGTGTTTTTGATCGTGAGTGTTCCATGGTTTCTAGCCGTGTCGCTGAAGAATCCGGAATTCTTTGACTTCTTTTTTATTCACGAACATTTTCAACGTTTTTTAACGAAATCTGCCGGTAGACATGGATCAATTTTTTATTTTGTTATAATTGGAGCTATGTTTTTTTTCCCGTGGACATCATTTGTTCCATGTGCCCTGAGAAAATGTTTTTCAAAGGGCAATACAATGGAAAGAAACAGTTTTATCTTTTTAAACTTATGGTGGATAGTTGTGTTAGTGTTTTTTTCTTTTTCTCAGTCAAAGTTGCCTCCGTATATAATACCTATTGTACCGCCTTTGGCACTTGTTGTGGGAAATGTCTGGAAAGAATTTATATGGGATGGGCAATGGAAAAAATATATACAGTTTGGGTTATATTTTACTTTGGTTGGTTTTGTTCTCATTGCTATTTCTTCCATTACGGTTCTGGGGGTGAATTACTCAAAAGATATTGAAGCGCGGACAATACTTCCCTATGTTATCCCTATCGGAATAATGTTTATTATTGCGTCCGGTTATCTGGCATGGTTCCTTCGATCTTTTATGTCTGCGGGAAATGAAGTTAAGCGCAAAATACACTGTCTTATAGCAATAGCGGTGCCTGTTTTAATCGGATATATATTTGTTATCGGCGCTATGGAAAAATTAAGTTTAACGCAAAGTAGATATTCATTCATTGAGGAAATAAAAAAGAACATGGATGATACAACTGATGTTGCGGTATTTGACGGGTATGAAAAATATAGTGATGTTGGTTTTAATCTAAAGAAAAGAATTATATTGGTAGGCGATATTGTTGGAGAATTACGTTTTGGGAAAGCCATTGGTGATAACCAAGATTATTTTATATCTCTTGAGGAGTTTAAAAATATATGTAATAGTAACAGGCGAGTGTATTGTTTAATTAAAAAAGATAAATATGGCGAGTTACTTGAAAATAAAGTAGAGGGACTTACCCTTTTGAAAGAAACCCCGGAGATTTATCTCTTTATCAATGAGGGAAGTAAAACTCTTCGTAAGTAGCACTGCCACCTGATTAGTAGAGAACTATTCTCATGACATTTAGTACCATTTCCGACATAATTTACAAATTAAGATTTCTCATCGTAGTTGTTGTTTTAAGCTCCATACTGCTTTTCTTTAAGATTGGTGATCGCCATCTATGGTATAAAGACGAGGGACGGTACGCTGAAATACCGCGCGAGATGGTTGCCACAGGGGATTATATTGCTCCTCACCTTAATTACGTGAAGTATTTTGAAAAACCCGTGCTGTGTTACTGGATGACTGCTCTGAGTTACAAAGCATTTGGGGTAAATGAATTTGCCGCCCGCTTTCCGATGGCGCTTTTGGGGCTCATTACAATATGCGCGGTCTATTTATTTGGTAAAGAATTCTTTGGTGAGCGTGAGGGGTTTTTATCGACACTCATACTCCTTGCAACAATAGGTTTTTACTTAGTAAATAGATATGTTGTGCTTGATGGCCCTTTTACCTGTTTTTTTACCGTATCGATGTGCCTTATCTGGGCTGGCTACCGTAAAAATCGTTTAAGTTACTGCCTTTTGGCATATGCCTCGATGGGGTGCGCGGTACTGACAAAAGGACTCATTGGGGTTGTTCTCCCTGTTCTAATTGTAGGGAGCTATATCCTTGTTACCCGTAAATGGAACGTGGTAAAAAAGCTCTGTATTGTGCGTGGTGTGCTTGTTTTTTGTGCGGTTACCGTTCCATGGTTCTATATGGTCACACGCGCTCACCCGGAATTCTTCAACTTCTTCTTTATTCAGGAACATTTCTTAAGGTACTTAACGGATGCGGCCGGCAGGCAAGAACCCTTTTACTTTTTTCTCATTATTGGGAGCATTTTCTTTGCTCCGTGGACAGTTTTTGTGCCTGTTGCAATAAAAAAACTATTTCAGATTAAAGATGAGAACGTAAAGAGCACATTAATATTTTTAAATATATGGTGGGTCGCCATACTGGTTTTTTTCTCACTTTCACAATCGAAATTACCCCCATACATTCTTCCGATGGTACCAGCGCTTGCTTTAGTGGTGGGCAATATTTGGGGTGATTTTTTATGGAGAGAAAAATATGTTAACGGGATGAAGAATGCTTTTATAGTAGCGATATGCGCGTTACTTGGTTTGATAGTGTATGTTCTATGGGAAGTATTTACTAGTTTGAAAACAGATGTTGATGCTCCTATCATCTTGCCCTATATTGTCCCTGGGATATCGCTTTTTATGATAATTGTGGCGGTACTTACCGGTGTCGTGATTGTTATAAAGAAACAGGGGGTTCAGACGTCTCTTGTAACAAAAAAAATTGCTTTTTGTGGTATACTCATACCACTTTTGGTAAGTTACATTTTTATAATCAGCGCAATGGAAAAACTAGACACGACCCAGAGTAGTTACGTATTTGTTGAAGAAATCGCCAAAAGAGACCCTGAGAATCGCAGTCGTGTTGTTATTATTGGGCGCAATGAACATTTCAGCGATCTTGGATTTTACCTAAAAAAACGAATAGTTCTTGTTGGTGATGATTGGGGAGAATTAAACTTTGGTAAGTCGTATGATACGTCGGAAAAATATTTTTTAAGTATCGAAGATTTCCTGAAAAGCCTTGATCCTAATGAAAAAGTTTATTGTGTTCTAAAAAAATCGAGTTACAATGATTGGGTCAAAGATTCTTTGCCTGATTTTCATATAATAAAAGATATGCGCAAAAGACTACTTATTTCAAATGTAAAAGAATAAACGAGGATATGCATGACATCTATACCATATATTTCAATAGTGATTCCGGTGTATAATGAAAGCAGTAACTTACAAGAGCTTTATGATCGCTTAAAAAAAACACTTGAATCAACAGCGAAAATATATGAAATAATCTTTATTAACGATGGGAGTAAGGATGCTTCAATTAGTATGCTCAGAGGATACTCCAAATCGGATCCGACAGTTGTTGTTGTAGATTTATCAAGAAATTTTGGCCAGCATGCGGCCGTATACGCGGGATTTGCACATTCCCGGGGAGAGATTATTGTTACGCTAGACGCTGATTTGCAAAATCCTCCGGAAGAGATAACAAAACTTGTACAAAAAATTGAAGAAGGATATGAAGTAGTCGGTGGCATACGTGGCGTGAGAAATGATTCTCCTGTGCGAAAAACATTATCGTTTATGGTCAACCGTGTTGCATCACGTGTTGTCGGTGTGAGCGTGAAGGATTATGGATGCATGTTAAGGGCATATAAAAGAAGCCTGGTTAAAGATATGCTCCAATATGAAGATCTATCAGTATTTATTCCCGCCCTTGCAGCGTCAATTGCGAGTCAGTCTACTGAAATAGTAGTTGAACATTCTGCGAGAACAAAAGGTAAATCAAAATATAACTTTTTTAAATTATTAACTCTGAATTTTGATTTATTGACCGGTTTTTCTTTGCTTCCTATCCAACTCCTCACCATATTGGGTGTCCTGACATCATTATGCGGTGTGTTGTTTGGCGTATTCCTTTTAATAAGAAGGTTGTTTGTTGGTCCTGAAGTAGAAGGTGTATTTACATTGTTTGCAGTTTTATTTGTATTTGTAGGAATTTTGTTTCTGGCACTCGGCCTTATTGGTGAATATATAGGAAGAATATATCTTGAGGTAAGGCACCGCCCCCGGTTTATCATTAAAAAAGTTTATTCATCGAGTGATCATGAGTGATATGGAAATATGACTGTTTGATCGATGATGATAAGCGGTCATGTTTGAAGATAGTTTTGGAGAAGTACGTGGCGAGTAAAAAAGTAAAAGTAGTGATTTTTGGATATAGCAATATTGGATACATATGTCTCAATTTCCTGCTCAGAAAAAACGTTGATGTAGCAATGGTCGTTACGCACAAAGATAGTAACAAAGAGCAAATATGGTTTAAATCGGTATATGATCTAGCGAAAAAGAATAATATTCCTGTCTATACACCTTCAGATCCAAATACAAAATCTTTTGTAAATATCATAAAAAAGGCTAATCCGGATATTATTTTTTCGTGTTACTATCGCAATATGTTGTCGAGCGAGATTATCTCCATACCACGCTTAGGCGCATTTAATCTTCATGGGTCACTGCTTCCGCAGTATAGAGGGCGCTGTCCAATAAATTGGGTGCTTATTCATGGTCAAAAGAAAACAGGACTTACAATTCATCACATGCTGAAGACTCCTGATAGCGGTAATATCGTTGTGCAGAAATCTGTCCCTATAAAATCATCAGATATTGCGTTAAATCTGCATAATAGGATGCTTAAAGTAATACCACAAGTTTTGTCTCAGTTCTTTGCGCTGGTAAGCAGGAACGAATTAGCGGGTATCCCTCAAGACAAAGCGCACGCAAGTTACTTTGGCGGGAGAAAACCGGATGATGGTAAGATTTTGTGGACACAAACATCGCGAGATGTATATAATCTTGTTCGGGCTGTTACTCATCCGTATCCAGGTGCGTATACATCATATAAGGGTAAAAGAATCTATGTTTGGTGGGGTAAATCGGTGTATTCATCGCGTAGTGGAGTTCCTGGCACGATCGCAAAAATAGATGCAAAAGGTGTTCGCGTTTGGACTGGTAAAGGCCTGTTTATTATTAAAAGGGCCCAGATCGGTAATGGAAAAGAGGGCGATGCATTTACTGTTTTCAGTAAAGAGCAGATAGGCACTGGAGATAGCTTAGAATAGCTGATAGAGTAGACACTATAATGACACAATAAAAAAAGGAGTGAGGAATGAAAGTACTTATTACCGGCGGGACAGGGTTTTTAGGGTCACATTTAATGGATCGTTTCTTAGAAAGAGGCGATGAAGTATATATTATTGATACAGGTTCAGATTTTAAAATTCGCCATGCAATAGATAACCCAAATCTTCATTATATTCATGAAAGCATTTTTAATACGGTTATCTTGGATTCACTGATTATGAAAGTTGATCTGATATATCATATGGCTGCTGTTGTTGGGGTTGAGCATTATGTTGAAGACCCCTATAAAGTGTTGAATGTAAACGTTAATGGGACTCAGCGTGTTCTTGAAGCTGCGTTCAAGTACGGCAAAAAAGTGGTATTTACATCTACTTCTGAGGTATATGGCAGAAATCCTGATATTCCGTTTAAGGAAGATGATGACAGGGTATTGGGGTCTACACGTATTGACAGATGGTGCTATTCAACATCTAAAGCATGTGGTGAACATTTTTGTTTTGCGTTTCAAAAGATGGGACTTCCAGTTGTAGTACTCAGGTATTTTAATGCCTACGGCCCGCGGCTTGACAAGCTTGATGTTGGACGAGTTATAACCATCTTTTTGGGCCAGATAATTAGAAAAGAACCGATAACGGTTGTAGGTGATGGCATGCAAACACGGTGCTTTAGCTACGTCTCAGATGCTACTGATGCAACATTTAATGCAGGCATAAAAGATGAAGCAGTTGGAAATATTATTAATATCGGCAACGACAAGGAATATACTATTTTGCATCTTGCTGAAACTATGAAAAAAGTCTGTAACGTGGACAATAAAATTGAATTTGTTCCACAAGAAAAGATATATGGGACAAGTTATGAAGATGTTCCGCGACGTGTTCCAAATATTACATTACAAAAAGAAATCCTGGGAGTTACCCCTAAAGTCAGTTTAGAGGATGGATTAACCAAAACTGTTCAGTGGTTTTACGAGAATCTTAAGTAATGAAAACACTGTGTATAAAGGTTGATGTCGACACCGCAAAAGGCATGGCCCGTGGCGTTCCCGTACTGATCGATATTTTTGGAAGGCTCTCATGTAAAGCTACTTTTTATATTGCACTTGGTCCGGATAATTCCGGAAAAGCAATTCGCCGTGTGTTTACCAGAAAAGGTTTCTTGAAGAAGATGTTACGAACCCGTGCAGCGTCAGTATACGGGTTTCCTACGATATTGTATGGCACCATACTTCCCGCCCCGCTTATTGCAGAAAAGAATAAGGAGATCTTTAGCCTCTTGAGAGAGAGTGGGCAGGAGATCGGTATTCATGGATATGATCATGTAAAGTGGCATGATAAGTTAGACTGCATGACAGAAGAAGAGATTGCTGAAGAGCTTGAAAAGGCATCACAAACGTTCCAAGACTGTACCGGACAAGCGGCTTTGACATTTGCTGCTCCCGGATGGAGCTGGAATGAAAAAGCACAAAGCGAAATTGATAAGCTGGGTATTACCTATACAAGCAATACAAGAGGGCGATATCCCTTTTTTCCTGTGTATGGGGATAAGAAATATAAAGCCCTTGAAATACCAACAACACTTCCCACTCTCGATGAGATTATGGGAGAATCAGTTAAAGATATCAGTGAACTATCGCGGTATTATTTGAATCTTATACATGACCAGGGAGAATCTGTTTTAACTATTCACGCAGAATTAGAGGGTATGGTCTATAGTGAGTGGTTTAGTTCTTTTATGACAATGCTGCAAAAAGAAAAAATTCAAGTGTTGTCACTAGGAGAATATGCTGCGCAGAAATTGAATGAAGCGGGTAATATTTCTTCAGGAAAAATATGCAAAAAGATTATTGAGGGAAGAGCGGGATATGTTGCTTCCCAAAAGGGCTAGAATTTCGTTGACTTTATTATTAGTCGATTATATTATTCAACTCCTAAGGAATTTCTGGCGAGATAGCTCAGTCGGTAGAGCGAGGGACTGAAAATCCCTGCGTCCACAGTTCAATTCTGTGTCTCGCCATTTACTGTGCCAGGCATTGTATGTCTGGCACTTTTTTTTCTGTCTCAAACTGTGACATTATTACACAGTTAGCCCAGTAGTATGCCCGGCAGGAGAGAAATAAAATCCGGGTGAAATGATGCATAAGACTCTTTATATAAGTAGTATAGAGTGATATTTTCTTAAGTTATATCAATCTGGTATACAAATTGCATTCATAAGTAACCCTGTTTTATTGTAATGCGGATTTTCATGAATTGTATAGTGAAAGGAGGTTTTATGAAAATTAGACCGCTAGGAGATCGTGTATTGGTGAAGAGGCTTGAAGCTGAGTCTCAAACAAAAGGTGGGATTATCATTCCTGATACAGCGAAAGAAAAACCACGCGAAGGTAAAGTAGTGAGTATTGGTGAAGGTAAAACTGATGAAAGTGGAAAAAAGATCCCTCTTTCAATCAAGGGTAATGATCGAATTCTTTTCAGCTCGTATGCTGGTACCGAGGTAAAGATTGATGGTGAAGAATATTTGATCATGAGAGAAGAAGACGTATTAGGCGTTATTGAAGACTAATAAAAGGAGGATGTTGGTATGAGTGGAAAGGATATTAAATATAGTGATGATGCTCGCCGTTCGATTTTGCGTGGCGTTGAGCGGCTCGCAAAAGCTGTTAAGGTAACGCTTGGTCCGAAAGGGAGAAATGTTGTACTTGATAAGAAATTCGGTTCACCAACGATTACAAAAGATGGTGTAACAGTCGCTAAAGAAATTGATCTTGAGAATCCGTTCGAAAATATGGGCGCTCAGATGGTAAAAGAAGTTGCTTCAAAGACAAGTGATATTGCTGGTGACGGTACAACAACAGCCACCGTTCTCACAGAATCAATTTATCGCGAAGGTTTGAAGAATGTTACCGCAGGATCAAATCCAATGGCACTGAAACGTGGTATTGAAAAAGCTGTTGAAGCTATTGTCGCAAACCTCGTAAAGATGAGCAAAAAGGTAAAAGATAGATTAGAGATTTGTCAGGTTGCTACAATTTCTGCAAACAGTGATGTTGCAATAGGCGAGATTATTGCTGATGCAATGGATAAGGTTGGCAAAGATGGAACCATTACCGTTGAAGAAGCAAAAACTATTGAAACAACACTTGATGTTGTTGAAGGTATGCAGTTTGACAAAGGGTACCTTTCACCTTATTTCGTGACTAGCCCGGATTCAATGGAAGTTATTCTTGAGAATTGTCTTATTCTCATTTATGAGAAGAAGATCAGCAATATCAAAGATTTGCTACCGGTTCTGGAAAAAGTTGCAAAATTAGGGCAACCGTTTTTAGTTATGGCTGAAGATGTTGAAGGCGAAGCGCTTGCAACACTTGTTGTTAATAAGATCAGAGGAACACTGCAGATATGTGCCGTGAAGGCCCCTGGTTTTGGTGACAGAAGAAAAGCCATGCTTGAAGATATCGCTATCTTAACTGGCGGAAAATCAATTACAGAAGATCTCGGATTGAAACTTGAGAATATTGATGTTGCTGATCTTGGTAGTGCTAAGAAGGTAACGATTGATAAGGAGAATACAACGATCATTGAAGGCGCTGGTAAAACAGCTGACATTCAAGCACGCGTTGCTCAAATCAAGAAAGAGATAGAAGACTCAACGTCAGACTATGACAAGGAAAAGCTTCAAGAGAGACTTGCTAAGTTAGCTGGTGGTGTTGCGGTCATTAAAGTTGGTGCTGCTACGGAGACAGAGATGAAGGAAAAGAAAGCACGTGTAGAAGATGCTTTGCATGCGACACGGGCAGCTGTTGAAGAAGGCATCGTTCCTGGCGGAGGTGTAGCTCTTATTCGATCAATTTCAGCTATTAGTTCATTAAAGCTCGAAGGTGATGAGCAAATAGGTGTGGATATTGTAAGAAGAGCGTTGCAGGAACCTTTAAGACAGTTAGCGTCAAACGCTGGTGAAGAAGGTTCTGTCATTGTTCAAAGGGTACTGGGCGAAAAAGATGCGGTTGGGTACAATGCTGATACAGGTGTTTTTGAAGACCTTATGAAAGCAGGAGTTATTGACCCGACGAAGGTAACACGTTCAGCACTTCAGAATGCGACAAGCATTGCTTCACTTCTTTTAACAACAGAAGCATGTATTACTGATCTTCCAGAGAAGGAACAAGCAGCTCCTGCAATGCCTGGTGGTGGTATGGGCGGCATGGGTGGTATGGGCGGCATGGGCGGTATGTATTAAACCTATGATCGTGCATGTTCTTTCAATGATGAAGAACAGTTTATGATGTAACAAAAAAACATATTTGCCAGTTACCAATAAGCCGGTGGCTGGCAAATACTGTTTTATATGATGGGATAGAAAATGAGTGCAGTTGATACAATTTTTAAAGACAGGAAAGATTTTATTGAATTTTGCAAACCGTATGCGCCGGAAGCATTTTCTTTTGTGATGGCGGCATTAGAATATTGCCAGAAAGAGCTTTCCCAAAGGCGACATGTTTCGGGGAAAGAACTTCTTGATGGCATTTGCGACTACGGTATTAAAGAGTATGGCCCTATGGCGAAAGATGTTATCGAACATTGGGGAATCAATGCTTCAGGTGATTTTGGTGTTATTGTATTTAAGCTTATTGAGGTAAGGGTGTTATCGAAGTCTGATACGGATACATTAGAAGAGTTTAAAGATGTATTTATGCTAGATGAAGTGTTCACAAACGACATTGCCGAAGTACAAAAAACGATTCAATCTACACATAAAAAAAAATAGCGCACAACCTCGTCCTTCCCAAACGGTATATTCTTCAATAATGAAATTTTACTGGGCAAAATAAGCGTTATGGTGTAAAATATCTGCCATGACAATCCATAATAAAAGAATGGGTGAAATATTACTTGATCGAAAACTCATTGATGAAGAGCAGCTTAATAAAGGGCTGAAACATCAAAAAGAGTCCGGAAAAATGATCGGGGAATCTCTTATAGATCTCGGTTTTATAGATGAAGAGAAGTTCGCTCAAGTTCTTGCTATACAATACGGTATGCCTTATATCAGTCTGAATAATTATCATTTTGACTCAGAATTAATTGCTCGTGTTCCACAGGCCTTTATTGAAAAACATCACATCATTCCTCTTGATAAAATCGGACATATAGTAACAGTAGCGATCTGCGATATATTATCACCGGAACAGGAAAAAGAACTCGAGAGCATTTATGAAGGTAAAGTCAGATGTTTTTTAACGAGTGTTTCGGATACAAAAGTTGCGTTTAAGAAAATAGTGAGAATAAAGAAGTAATCATTTGTGTAGCGCATGGCGTTTAGCGTATAGCGGATAGTTTTTTTAGAACCAAATACCGAGCCCCGAGCGCCATAAACTATAGCGTGTAATGATTGGTGAATCGTGATTCGACACCGCGTAGGTGGCACAAGGTGACTCCTACGCGGTGGGAGTCGGGGGTGCGTAGCGGAAGCGTTTAGATTTTGTTTTATTCTTTAACTATCCGCTACCCGCTATATGAAAAGATAAGGGTACACGTCGTCTATGAAATCTTTGAAAGAACGCCTCGTAGAGATACTACTGGACAGTAATCTCATTACTAATGAAAAGCTAGAAGAAGCGTATGCGATTCAGAAGAAACAAGGTGGTAAATTACGCCAGGTACTTGTTGAAAATGGTTTTGTAAAAGAAAAAGATCTCATTGCTTCTCTTTCGGAGCATCTTATTATTCCTCCAATTGATCTTTCACGAGTACAAATAGATCAGGCCGTACTCGATATTATCCCCAAAGATATTGCTTTTTTCTATCAGCTTATTCCCATCTCAAAAGTAGGGGAAAATTTGACCGTTGCTATGGCTGATCCGCTTAATGTATTTGCTATAGACGATATTAAAATCATGACCGGCTTTAAAGTGAATCCGGTTATTGCAGGGTCAAAAGACATTAATGAAGCGCTTACCAATTACTATCTCGTATCACCCAAAATGGAATCTATATTAGAGGATACCGATACGGAGATCTCAAAAGTAGATATTAAGGAAGAAGAAGATATTAACGTCGACAAGATGATGGAAGCGGTTGAGGAAGCTCCGGTCATTAAGGCAGTAAACTATATGGTTATACAGGCGCTCAAGGATAAGGCAAGTGACATTCATCTGGAGCCGTTTAGGGATCTTGTTCGTTTGCGATCACGCATTGACGGGATACTGTATGAAAAAGCAATTTTACCGAAAAAAATTCAAGCCGCGATGATATCTAGGGTAAAGATCATGGCAAACTTAGATATTACCGAGAAGCGTTTGCCGCAAGATGGACGGTTTCGTATCAAAGCGCAGGGAAGATATATTGACTTTCGTGTATCAACGCTTCCGTCAATTTTTGGAGAGAAAATTGTTATACGAGTTTTAGATAAGGGCTCGCAAAAAATGGCGCTTGATAAACTGGGGTTCCACGACGAAGGACTGGAAGATTTCAAGGAAGCGCTGGTAAATCCTTATGGGATGATACTGGTAACCGGTCCAACAGGAAGCGGTAAAACAACGACGTTGTATTCTGCCTTAAATGAGATTAATAAGCCGGAAGTGAATATTATTACCGTTGAAGATCCCGTTGAGTATCAGCTTCCCGGCGTTAATCAGGTGCAAGTCAAACCAGATATTGGATTTACTTTTGCGAGTGCCTTGCGATCAATATTGCGACAGGATCCCAATATTGTGATGATAGGTGAAATTCGAGACCAGGAAACGGCTGATATTGCGATAAGAGCGGCGCTCACCGGGCACCTTGTATTATCAACTTTACACACCAATGATGCCGCAAGTACAATCACACGGCTCAGCGATATGGGACTTGAGCCATTTTTGATATCTTCGTCGGTACTGCTTGTAGCGGCACAACGGTTGGTGAGAAAAATATGTCCCGCGTGCAAAAAGGAAATAGAGATTGCAGCCGCTGTGTTGGATGTCGCACAGATTTCACATGAGGGCGGGAAAAAACAGCAATTTTTTAAAGGCAAAGGATGTAGAAATTGTGGGGGGTCAGGATATGCCGGAAGAATGTCACTCATTGAGACACTTAAAGTGACCGATCCTATCCGTGAGTTAATTGCAGAAAAAACATCCGCAAAAGCGATTAAAGATCAAGCGTGTAAAGATGGAATGAAAACGTTACGAATGGTAGGGCTTGATGCGGTACGAAAAGGGTTAACAACGGTTGAAGAAGTCTTAAGAGAAACATCAAAGGACTAATGTAAGGTGTATATATGCCATTATATGATTATAAAGCAAAAGATAAGATAGGAAATGAGATTACAGGCACCATTGAATCTCAATCAGAAAAAACAGCGATAGATATTCTCCGGGACAAGAATATATTTGTCGTTACTATCTCGTCAGGGGACAAAAAGAGGCCTGTTAAAAGAGGAAAAAAAGTTAAGCGCGCAGATATTGTAACTTTTTCTCGTCAGCTTTCCACAATGGCAAATGCCGGACTTCCCATTCTTGAATCACTTAATATCCTGCATAACCAATCAGAGAATCAGGGTATGCAGGATATGTTGCAGGCGATTACGCGTAAAGTAGAGTCTGGATACAGTTTGTCGGAAGCGTTTAGAATGCATGAGAAAGTGTTCGGGTCACTTTTTGTTAATATGGTTAATGCCGGTGAATCGAGCGGGAAATTACCGACGATATTAAAGAGAGTTGCAAGCTATATGGAATCTGTTGATAAAATGAACCGTAAGATAAAATCAGCGATGATGTATCCAACGATCGTTACCGGGGCATGTCTTTGTATTACATTGTTTCTTATAATAAAAGTTATTCCGGTATTTGAGGAGATGTATGCGGATTTTGGGGGGACGCTGCCGGCTCCGACACAAGTACTGATCGCATTCAGTAATTTCTTAAGAGAATGGTCTATTCTGTTTATCATCGGGGTAGTGGCCATTTTTTTTATAATGAGGAAATTGCTGCGGACAGAAATGGGACAAGTGGTGTTTGACACGTTTAAATTAAAGGTGCCGGTATTCGGTCTTTTGATAAAGAAAGTAGTCATATCGCGTTTTGCAAAGACGCTGTCGGTTTTGGTTGAGAGCGGCATACCAATTTTACAGGCATTAGATATTATTAAAGGCGTTGTTGGAAATAAAGTTGTTGAGGCTGCGGTTGATAAGACAACAAAAGCTGTGCGTGAAGGAGAAAGCATAGCCGTGCCCCTTTCAACGTGTCCGGTGTTTCCCATAATGGTTGTTAAGATGATAGAAGTCGGTGAGAAGACAGGTAACCTTGAAGAGATGTTAGAAAAAATGTCTGAATACTATGATGATGAAGTTGACGCGGCGGTAATGGGGCTTACCTCGATTATTGAGCCGCTTCTCATGGTTGTTCTTGGCGTTGTTATCGGTGGTATTGTGATCTGTATGTTCTTGCCAATATTTAAGATCTCCACAATGATTCACTGATAAGTGTTACTGAAAGGTGATGTTTTTAGGGGGCTGTATAAATACATCTATTGATAAAAAGCTTAGGAATATAAAAATACTTATAGCGGTACGGCTGCTTTTTATTACGGTAGCGTTATTACTTGCTGTTTTTCTTTTAAAAATCCAACCCGCACCTTTTTACTATGTTATAGCAATAGTCTATGTCCTTTCTTTTTTCTATCTTTTTCTGTTTGTTAAGAAAAAGTGGACTTCTTTTGCGGTATATCTTCAGTTAGTCGTTGACGTGATTATTGAGACAGCACTTATACATTTTACCGGTGGAGTAGACAGTTTTTTTGCTTTCCTGTACATTCCGACGATCGTGTGTGCGAGTTTTATGATGTCTGAACGGGGCGCGGGAATTATCACCGGTATTGTAATACTGTGCTATAGCTTTTTGGTTACCGGGGAATATTATCATGTTATTCCTACAAAGTTTTCCCCGTGGAGCTCGTATACGCAAGGCGGGCTTGTTGTTCTCTATGTTGTCTCGTTTCGTATGGTCATTCTTGGTTTTGCCGGTTATCTGAGTATTCACCTTAACAAACTGTTGAGCGATAGAACAAAAGAACTCTATCAGGTAAAAAATCTCAGCGAACGGGTTTTCGAGGCGATGTTTGGAGGAGTCATTACTGTTGATAAGAATGACACTATTCAATATGCGAATAGTTCCGCGGCAGAGATTTTACAGGTAACGATAGAATCAATAATTGGTAAGGATTGGAGAGATATATTTAAAATTAGTGACGAGAAAATGTCACTAGATGAGCATGAATCATTATTCCAAATGAATGTACCGGTAACCGTCGGTGATACGGAATTAAAAGTTTTCAAAATACATATATCCTATCTCTATGATGAAAACAAACAGCATACGGGCAAAGTGATACTGTTTTCAGATGTTACGGAAGTATTAGAATTAAAAAGAAAAGTAAAGCAAAGTGAGAAATTGGTAATTATGGGTGAACTAGCAAGCGGTATGGCTCATGAGATCAGAAATCCATTAGCCTCAATTTGTGGTTCTATAGAGCTTCTCAAAGAACAGGATGCGTTCGATAATAAAAATGTCAATTTAGCAAATGTCATACTTAAAGAATCAGGACATTTAAATAAGTTGATCGAAGAATTTCTGTATTATTCTAAAGGGAAACCTGAGAACGAACGAAACTGGAATTTAAACAGTATCGTATTTGATACGATTAATCTTATAAGAATGTCTTTACAGTTGCCAACTAATATCCGTGTTGAGATTGAAACACAAGACGATACTATTACCGTGTTTGTAGATGCAGATCAGATTAAACAGGTGCTCATTAATTTGATCAATAATGCCGTTGATGTGTTCGTTGATTCCGGGGTAGTTACTATCCGTACAGCACTGATTCCAAAAGAAGGTAAAGTCTTTGCGCAGATAAAAGTAGAAGATAATGGTCCGGGAATATCAAAAGATGTTGCCGGAAGGATTTTTGATCCTTTTTACAGTACAAAGAAGAACGGGTACGGAATAGGTCTTGCGATTTGTCAGTCTATTATAGAACGCCATAACGGAAAAATCGAAGTGGAGAGTTTGTTAGGGCAAGGGACAATATTTACAATACTTTTACCTGTTGCAAAATAAGGTTCTTAGGGGTTGTGAAATAATAATGTCCCTAATTGGGGGGCTTAGATTTGAGTCGTATGCAAGGCGTGACGACGCTGGCGTACCCTCTGCGGTACGTTAAGGAGGAGCAACGAAGCAGACGGCCAAAGATGAGTCTCCAAATTGTGTGGATATTATTTTGTCACAACCCCTTAGTATAGTTATTATGCGGTTAATATGAGTAGCACAGAGAGATTTTATGGAGGAGTTATGTCTGGAAGTAAAATACTGGTAGTTGATAATGATAAAAGCATGGTTGAAGTGATATCGGCAACCCTTGAGACAGAAGCATATGAAATATGTACGGCATATAGCGGTCATGATGCCATTGATAAAGTAAAAAAGGAACGACCTGAGCTGGTTGTCACTGATCTTAAGATGACCGATATGAGCGGCATTGAAGTCTTAAAAGAAGTAAAAAAAATTGATCCGGAAATCGTTGTCGTTATTGTAACAGCATTTGCTTCAGTACAGACAGCGTTAGACGCAATGAAGGAGGGTGCTCACGATTACGTAGTAAAACCATTTAAGCTTGATGAATTACGCCTTGTGGTAAAAAGGGGATTTGATGTTAAAAAAATTAAAGAAGAAAATATTTATTTAAAGAAAGAGCTCAGAGAACGCTACAGTTTTAAAAATATTGTTGGAAAGAGTCCTGAGATTATGGATCTTTTTGATATGATAAAGAAGGTCTCTGATCTTGATACAACGGTACTGGTTGAAGGTGAAAGCGGCACGGGAAAAGAGTTGGTCGCGCGAGAAATACATTACAATAGTGTCAGAAGTGATAAACCTTTTGTTGCAATAAATTGCGGGGCAATACCGGAAGGCATCCTTGAAAGCGAGTTGTTTGGACATGTTAAGGGCGCCTATACCGGTGCGGTGAGCACAAAACACGGTCTTTTCCAGGAAGCAAGCGAAGGAACACTTTTCTTAGATGAAATTGGGGGAATGAGTCAAGCAATACAGGTCAGTTTGCTGAGAGTGCTGCAAGACAAAGAAATAAGACCGGTAGGAGACTCAAAAAGCGTTAAAGTAAACGTACGTATTATAGCCGCAACGAATGAGGATCTTTCAGAAAAAGTAAAGGCTGGTACGTTTAGAGAAGATTTGTTTTATCGTTTGAGCGTTATTCCTATTAATATTCCTCCGTTACGAGAGCGCAGAGATGATATAGAGCTTTTGGTAAAACATATCATGGATAAAATCAATAGTGCCAGGAAAACCAATCTATCTATTCCTGACGAGACGTTGCAGGCTTTAAAGCGCTATATTTGGCCGGGGAATGTACGGGAGCTTGAAAATGTTTTGGAACGGGCAATGTCTTTGTGTGATACAACAAGTATTGAGTTAAGTGATCTTCCCGATACTATTCGTGCAGCAAAAGAGTTTACAGATGCTGACCATGAAGCAGATCCTTCACTGAATGAATATTTATCAACAGCCGAAAAAAAACATATTGAGAGTATCTTGATAGAAGTAAGCTGGAACAAGAAACTAGCTGTTGAATTATTGGGGATAAGTTTAGCGTCGCTATACAGGAAGATTGATGAGCTAGGTATATCAAGCAAGAAGTAAGCAAAGTGTGTATACGGAAACGGAAAAGGTGAAAAGCGTCCCGATGGATTGGGGCGCTTTTTTTATTGGTATTTTCTCAAAAATGAGAAAAATATACGAAAATTTCTTATTTTTGACAAATATGTTCAAAATAAAAAAGAATGTATGGAAAAATATAAAGAGCACTACATATTTATAATAAGAAGCTTATATATAATTTGCACCTTATTTGGTCTTTTGGCATGAATAATGCGAACATAAGTGATATGTATTGGAGGTATATGATGGAAAGAAAAGCATGTGAATTAAGGGAAAGGGGGAAATTGGAGTTGTTCAACATATGGAACTGTGGGAAGTCCCACAAAAGTCTAAAACAGTAACTAAAAACGAAAGGGGGAGGTTATGTTTAGGAGATTGAGGAAGTCAAAAGGTTTTACGTTGGTTGAGATCATGATTGTTGTTGCGATTATTGGACTACTTGCAGCAATCGCAATACCGAATCTGATCAAAGCTCGTACTATGGCTCGTACAAATGCATGTCTCAATAATCTGAGATTAATTGAACATGCAACGGAACAAGCCGGATTAGAGCTTGGTACAGCTTCAGCAGCAACACCGGCAGTAGCAACAGTGAATAGTTACATCAAAGGCGGAGCCCCGACATGTCCAAGCGGCGGAGCATATACGTATCCGGCGTTAGGAGGAAATGCGAGCTGTGGCACACATGGCACTGTAGCAGTGCCGGTCCAAGGGTAACTATTGTATGATTGCATAGTATGGGTAAGGGCGGTTATTGTACCGCCCTTATCATGCACTTTTAAATGAGGGGTTTTGTACTATGAGACGTGAAAGCGGAGTGACATTTTTGGAGCTGATGGTGGCTATTACTATTGTCCTGATAGCTTCAGGAGCGATCTTAATAAGCCTTACGTTTGCCGGAAAAATTGCGCAGCATAATCTTAATAAGACAGTGGCCATAAATTTAATAACTGAGAAGCTGGAAGAAATTAAATCAGATACCTATAGTGGTGTTACGGCGGAAAACTATCCATTGGAACCCAATCTACCCGTAGGCACAAATCCTATTGGGTTTAATCGTTCAGTAACAATTATCACAGGAAGTTATAAAACCATAACGGTTACGGTGACGTGGAATCAGCTTGGATCGCCTTTTGTAGAGACCGAATCAATTTCAACGGTTATTACCCAGTAGGAAAGAGGGCCCAAATGGTTAGTAAAACTACATACGATAATACAAAAGGGAAAACAGGGGTACAGAACCTGTTATCGTATAGGGGTTTTACGTTAATTGAGGTAATAATGTCAGTGGGGATACTTGTTATTGTGTCCGCCGGCATATATTCAGTTTACTTTACGTCGCAAGGCCTTATGTTTGCAGCAGCAGCCAAGTCGCATGCAGTGGTTGAAGCGAGTTTAACAGCAGAAAAAATTGATCGATACATCAGGGGGTGTACGAGTGCATCAGTTTCAGGTGATCAGTTGGATTTAGATGTTAACAAGCGTATTTGGCTGGATGGTAATACATTAAAATATTTAGTGGACGGCGCTGAAGTTGATTTAGTAGATAATGTTGAAAAAGTCGTCGGTGTACCTTTATTCAATATTCCTCTGGCTAATCCTGATAGGGTACAAATAAATTTTGGAATTGGATCTGATTATGATTTTGTTGAAACCCAGACAGTAGAGATTAGAACTGAGGTAAAATTAAGAAATTATGTTGCGCCATGATGTCATTGACAAAAGTATCGATAAGAGAAGAAGGACGGTGGTATATATGAAAAGTGCCCGATTATACAGAGGAAGCGCATTAGTGGGTGGTGCACTTTTTGTTCTTATAATGTCATTCATTGTAGGGAATTATATGATCTTTGTATCAAGCGGTAGCATGCAGGTGAAAAATATAAACGATACGGTAAAGGTATTTTATATAGCTGAAGCGGGTTTGCAGAGGAATATATACGAGCTGAAAAATGGTGGCTCATCACCTGTTTCCGATTCATTAGGTGACGGTTCGTATCAGGTTACCTACTCCGGGACAGGGACGACTACCATAACCTCCGTGGGAACGTTTAATAACTCTTCACGAACAGTAAGTATGAACGTTAATGTTCGTCGGATACCTAATATAAACGGTGCTGCGACAGTGTATAGTGATGTTGGAACAACGGGTAATATTACGATTGATGGTAGAGATCATGACATAACAGGTGCTTTAACAGGTGATCCCGGAACCTATGGGTTAAGTACGTCCGGAGAGTTTAATCAACAAGGCAGTTCTCAACTTGGCGGGAGCGGTATAGCCCCTGCAAGTCCTGCTGAAGAAGGCTCATATGATGAAGATCCTCTCATAATAGATGAGGTTGACCTAAACAATGATGAAATTATTGACCCGTGGGAAATATTAAATGTATCTGAAGACTGGTATACAGATAATATTCAAGAGACGCTTATAGAACCAACAAACTTTTCTGGCATGTACCGGTACGATCCGCCAGGGGGGACGTGGACTGGCATTAACCTTGGAGTATCTTCCGGGCTTTTAATTGTGCATAATGACACCTATACTGCAACCATGAAAAATATTACTGGTATCTTTGTGGGTTTGATAATAGCCGATCAGGTAACGCATGTTACCGGGAGTGCTATGATTATTGGGGCGATTGTTACACTTAATCAGACGGGTAATTTTTTCGGCATGGGAGATGCTTATATCGGATACAGTTCTGAGGCATTGAGTAATGTCGGAGATTTATTAGAAGATGGGGGAGCGGATTTAGACGCATGGACTACGTCAGTCTCTGTTCAAACAGGAAGCTGGAGTGAATTATAATATATATCTGTTATTTATGGGTAAGGTGCATAAACACTTTTTACAAAGAGATCGGGCATGAAAATAATTTTAATAATATGTTTTTCGGCATTGGTAATTTTCCAATTTAGCATAAATGTTTATGCAGATGCTATTGATCAGCATGCGCTAAATAAGCTTAAGGACAAGTACAAGAAAATGTTCCCGGATGCCAGTTTTGAAAATGCGAAATCTGAGGTCTTGAAGATTAGAAAGATAACTGCGAAGGAAAAATTGCAGATGAAAGAGGCAATTACGGGTTTGCGTGCTGTAATTCACAAATATCCGGAGAAAAAGGCATGGTGCGCGATGCTGCAGTGCCAAGTTGCAGACATACATAAGGATTTGAGCAAATATGAGCAGGCGCTGAAGGAATATCAGACGGTTTTAGATGAATATGCTGATCAGAAAAGTGCCTGTGAGAGCGCCCGAGAAGGGATGGCTGCGTGCAAGACATTGATGGAGAAAGCTGAAATATCTGGAAAAGAATCCGAAGAGAAAGCTGAAATATCCGAAGATAACGAGAAAATTTTTCCAAAGGAAGAAAAGGTTGTCTATGATGAGCCAAAACATATTATATATCTTAATAACGGCCGCGAAATTCGAGGGGATATCATCAGCGAAACAGGTGATACGATAACCATTGGTTTTTCCGGTAACACCATAGTATTTGAGAAAACCGAAATTAAGACCATTAAAGAGATCAAAAGAGAATAGTGACTATATGCACAAATTACATATAAAAACCGGTCCCCGAAAGAATTCTGTTTTGGAGTTGTATTCAAAGAGGGTGTCTATTGGGCGCGGAAAAGATAACATAATTATTCTTCCTGATGAGTCTGTGTCGCGGTTTCATGCCGAAATAGTCTGGAAAAAAGATGTGTTTGTCATTAAAGACCTAAAGAGTACCAATGGTGTTTTCGTAAATGGTGAAAGAGTGACCGAACAGGCGCTTGATTTGAACGATGAAATCCGGATCGGAGAAACAATTATAGAATATGTTGCCGAGCTCACCTCTCAAAAAGAGGAACATAAGAATAAAGTTATCATGGAAACTCCTGATATTGATCTCAAATCCTATGGTGAGGAAGAAATTGAGTCTATGAGTGCGACGATATATTTCAGAGAGTATCAAATATTGTCCGCATTTTATAAGGTAACGAAAGCGCTTACCGCACTATCTGATTTTAGTACTATTTTAAGAGATTCTTTGGAAGTGGTACTTGCCATGATGAAAGCTGAAAATGGTTTTATATTTATCAATAATGAAAAGACCGGAGAGCTTTATCCTCGCATAGCATATAATTTGGAGAAAAAAAGTGAAATAGATTTCGCAAGATGTTCCGAGACGATAATTAATACCGTATTTCAAACAGGTAAATCTATTTTGTCGTCAGATGCGGCGCAAGATGACCGTTTTGTAGGTGCAAAAAGCATTATATATGAGAATATTCGATCAGTTATGTGTGTTCCGCTTAGAGTACATGATAAAATACTCGGGGTATTAGAGATAGATACACGCAAAGTGGTTGGCGGTTTTACCGTTGATGATTTGGAAATATTAAGTGTTATTGCCGGCCATATTGCAGAATGTATGGAAAACGCACGCCTATATAGTGATCTCAAAAAGGCACATGACAAATTACAGGATATTGATGATATAAAAACGAAGATGATAACATTAGTAGGGCATGAACTTGCAACGCCACTTACTATAATAGACCAATATGCGGTGCTCTTGAAAGACAAGCTGTTCGGTGATATTACCGAAAAACAGCACAAGGTATTAGAGGTAATGTGTTCGCGTGTTGCGAAATTAAAAAAGATCATTTCTGATGTGTCAAAGGTATCGAAAAGTCCGGTAAGTTATAAAAATTTAAAATCTGCTCAAGAAGAGTTTGAAATTAACGCGTTAATATCTGAAACCGTTAGTGATTTACAGCCTTTAATAGATGGCCGTAATCAGAACTTAAGCATGAATTTGAAAGCAAAAGATATTTATGTGTTTGCAAGTAGAGAAGGAATTAATGAAGTTATCACCAATATTGCGGTGAATGCAATAAAGTATACGCCTAATGGGGGCCACATAGACATTAAATTGATCGATGATAAGGATCGCGTAAAGGTTGAAGTGAAAGATAATGGTATCGGTATTCCTCAAAAAGAGCACGATAGAATATTTGATGGGTTTTATAATATTGAAGATGTAAAACATCATCACTCAGGCACGATTGAGTTCAAGGCCGGCGGTCTTGGCCTGGGCCTTACTATTGTAAAACATATTGTTGAATCAAATAACGGTAAAGTATGGGTTGATAGTGAAGAAGGTAAGGGCGCGGTCTTTACCTTCACCATACCAAAAATAATGTAAGAGGCACTTGCAAAGGAGATACCAATGCAAACGAAAGAGCAAAAAGGCATCATCTATAAATTTATAGTCAGTTTTGTCTTTATGTCAATTATACCTCTTCTGTATGTTGGCTATTTAATAACCAACTTTATAATGCCGAATATTAATTATGATCTGTGGCTTGTTGTCGGCGTTGGGCTGGTGCTTTTTCTCGCGTTTGTCGGCGCATTTTCAGTCAGAGGTATTCTCCAGTCAGTCATTACCGTAAATGACCAGGCTAAGAAAGTGCTGGACGGTGAAAAAACGGATGAGATTAAAGAACATAAAGCAGAAGGTGAAGTAGGCGAGCTTGCCGGATCCTTAAATCAAATTATAAATAGAATAAAGTCGGAAACAAATGCCCTTGAGTTATCCCAGAATGAGCTTAATAATACCAATAAGAAACTGTTGGATAATTATGTAAAACTGCAGGAAGCAAATGAAAAGCTAAAGAAAATGGATCAGATGAAATCTGGTTTTGTTGCAAATGTTGCGCATGAACTACTTAATCCTCTGGCGACTATACGTGAGACACTCGAGATCGTTAAGACAAATCTCGACTCTCGTATAGACGATAAACAGCAACAGGTACTGGAAATCAGTAAAAGGAATATTGTAAGACTTATCCGTTTAGTAACGGACATTCTTGACATTTCTCGGATTGAGGCGGGAAAAATAAATCTGCGCGTTGATGATGTTCATATAGAAGAGATACTTGAGGAAATCTTAACGCCGCTCGATATTTTATTTAAGAAAAAGAATATTAAATTAGTAACAGATATCCAACCGCCAAACTTCACTTTTGGTGCTGACAGAGACAAAGTAATTCAAGCTATTACCAATATGTTAGTGAATGCCGCGCATTTTACTCCGGATAATGGGAAAGTAACGCTATCAGCTTCATTAAAAGCGCGAGAGGTTCATGTGTCGGTGCAGGATTCCGGCGTTGGTATTGATGTGAGCGATCAAGAACGGATTTTTGACAAGTTTGAAAGGATAACAGAACATAAGAAAGAGGGAACAGGCCTTGGTTTATCGATTACAAAAGATATTATCGTTCTTCATGGCGGTAAAATCTGGGTTGAAAGTGAAAGTGGAAAGGGATCAAAATTCATGTTTGTAATACCATCAAAAAGTATGAGATAGGAGGAATAATGACAGATGCTAATCTAGAAAACAAAAAAACCACGCATGTATTATTAATTGATGATGAGGCTGATTTCTTGTTTGCGATTGAAGCATGGATGCTTTCGAAGGGATTCAGGGTAAGTACCGCTACAGACGGTAGAAAAGGTATCGAGTTATTTAAAAAGGATAAGCCTCATATTGTTTTTGTTGATGTTCTTATGCCCGAAATGGATGGTGTGGAGACATTAAAAGAGATCAGAAAGCTGGATGAGAAGGTCCCGGTAATATTGATTACCGCATTTGGGTTGAATAAGAGGATTGAGGAAGCGGAAAAATACGGAGTATTTGGATTTTTTCGAAAGAGTCAGGATTTTGAGCAGGCTGCCGCATTGATTTGTGACGCAATTGACGACATTGAAAAGATGAAAGGACAATAGTGGGTTCCTTAGTAGCTATAGATATAGGTAGACAATTTCTAAAGATCATTCATGTCGCAAAGGAAGGCAATGCCCTTACGCTCAAAGACTACGCGATTGAAGAGATATCTGATAATGGTGTACGAGTAAGTGATGAGGTAATTACAAAGCTTATTCGTGATACCGCGGAAAAGATGCGTGTTAAGACGAGTGATGTCAGGACAACCATATCTGGGCGTTCAGTCGTTGTGAGAAATGTCGATTTTCCAAATGCAAACAAGAATGAAATTTTGCGTAAAGTAAAACAGGAAGAGAATAAATATATACCTATAGATCTGAATGATTATTTTTATGATATAGCGCTCCTCTCTTCAACCGTTTCCTCCGATACACAATCTCTGAAAGGGATCATAGCAGCTGCAAAAAAAGATTCTATAATGAGTCACACAAAGATCATTAATGATTCAGGACTCACGACAAGTATGGTTGAAATCCCATCGTTATCATTGGTTAATCTATATGAAGCATATATTGAGCGTAAGGGCATTGAGAATAAAATTACCGCGTGCATTGATTTCGGTGCTTTATCAACACAACTGGGGATACTTATTAAGAATGATTCGGTGTTTTCACGAGAAATAAATATTGGGAGCAACGCTATATCAAAAGCGATATGCGAGGCACTTTCGTGTGATTTTGCCTCAGCGGAAAAAATGAAAAAAACTGGCTCAGAAGATGTAAAGACGTACTTAGCAAAAACCGTACACAATTTGGTTGAAGAGTTGATGATGTCTTTTAATTTCTTTGAAGGTGAATCCGGGAAGAATGTCCAGAGGCTTTTCTTTGTTGGCGGAGGCGTTCTTTTAGAAGGTGTTGCTGATATGATAAGCAGTGCGCTTGAAATACCCTACGAGATAATTGATCCACTGTCTATATGTGCCTTGGAAAACAATGAAAATAGTGATGAAATAAATAAGATAAGTCCTTTATTTGCTTTATGCATCGGTTTGGCTGTGAGGAGTAATCCAAAAGAATAAAGTGTTAAAAAATGTACTGGATAGAACGTTATGATTGAAATAAATCTTTTGCCTGGATATTTAAGGACACTGCCTGAAGAGCAGAAGCTAAAAGCACTGAGTACAGCACGTTTAAAAAAGATATTAATAATAGTTTTTTGTGCGCTCGTCTGTTTTTTTGGGGTTGTCTATGTAACTGTTGTGCTGATGCCCAGTGGGTATTATAACAATAAGTATTCTGCCGTACATCAACAATGGCTTGCTATAAAGGGAGAGTACGCCCCGATAAAAAAGATGCTTGATAAAGAAAAGGAATTTTATTCAAACGAAACCGCACTTAAGAAAAAAGATGCCCAAAGATACGCGTGGTCAATGATCTTAAATACTATAAGTGATGCTACTCCGTGGAATGTGCATTTAACATCAATTAAAAGTGCATCATTTAATGAAATGGTAAGCGAATTGATTATTACAATGGTGGGAGGGAGAAAGCAGCAAACGGAACGTCGCGGAATGAAAGCGAGGAATGTTCTTATTGTTGATGGAAACTATAAATCTTTGGATAAAAATGATAAAACAATTGAGACGTTTATTGCCAATTTAAAGGCGTCTCCAAGATTTGAAAATATATTTCGAAAAGTTGACCTCATGTCGTTTGAGAGTGGTAAAAATGATTTTAAGAATTTTTCTATTCGATGTTGGTTTAGAGATAAATATTCTCGTACAGTAAAGAAATAGTATAAAAGTATAAAAGGGATACACATGGCAAAATACTCTAAAGAACAACTTGAAAAGGGCATGCTTATAGTTATTTTTGTTTTAGCGTTCGGTGCTGGTTTCTGGTATATGCTTCTTGCTCCGGGTTTTGGGAAAATTGCTCAAACAAAAAAGAAGACAGCTGATCTTTCCCGTCAAATTGAGGATGCCGAGTTTAAGATTAAGAACAAGGATAAATTTGTTGATCGGCACGAGGTGTTTGAAAAACGGATCAAAGAATTGGAGCGAGGTATCCCGAAAGAAGCGGACACGTCATGGATACTTCGTACAGTTGCTGAGATCGAAAACGATTTAAAATTTAAAACAGAGAAGATTGAACCATATAAAGGTGAAAAGGTTCAGGGCGCAGTCGAAGAGGCCGAGAACCCGCTCTTTACATTTCGTCATGCAAAAATAAAATTAAAAGCTGGCTATCATGAAGCCGGAAAATTCATAAATACGCTTGAGAAGAAGACAAAATTCTTAGAAATAAAAAATGTATCAATAGGGTATAATCCCAAAACACCGTATCAGCACAATGTTGAGATTAAAGTAAAATATCTTGTTTTAAAAAAGCCGCTTCTTGAATAGTCTTCGACTATCTTATTATCTCGCTTCACTTATCCAATGTACGTACGAGTTTACACAGAGCAGGGTTACAGCATTCCGACACACACTGATCGGTGAAATTTCCACTCTCGAAATCTCTACGAGATTTTTTTGCTCGCATTAATTGTTCCCATCCCCCCTAGATTTTCTCGGGCTTCGTCCCAAAATCGTCCTCACCAGGAGACTTTCCCTTGACAATATATCTTTAATAACGTTTAATAAGGTTTAATAATTAATGATAACCATGCATAAGAAAGACTATGAAGACATATTATAAAGTTAGTGATGTATTAAAACAAATCGGTATAGCACGAAGCACCCTTTATAATTGGGAAAAAGCGGGTCTTATCCCGCAACCGAAACGGAATCGTGCCGGTTATCGTGTGTATACAGAAGGTGATATTAAAAAGATTGCTAAGTATGCTTTTAAGATTGAGTATCCGCAGGAACAGTTAAAATTATTTAAGAATACACATTGAGGAATGTATGAGGAATCGAACTATAATTATTATTTCTTTAGTATTGATGGCAGTAAGTGTATGTCTTTTTGGTATAGCAGTAGGTAAAGATGCTAAGAAGAGCGATACAAAAGCGCCATCTAAAGATTTTTCGTATGATAGCAAGAACATGAGAGATCCTTTTACTCCCCTAGGGAAGGGAAGAGGCGGAATATATACCGTACGTAATTTAAAGATTGAAGGAATCATCAGTGATAACGGTGAAACGCTGGCAGTGCTTTCAGGTAAAGTTGTCCGTGTTGGCGACAGTATATTTGATGCAAAGGTAGTGTCTATAAATGATAATAAAGTAGAGCTTATCTATAAAGGCGAGTCAGTAATATTAAAGATGCAAAAATATAAATAAAGCTCCATACAAAATGAGGAAAATAATGCAAAAAAATAAACTGAAGTACTATTATGCCGGTCTTTGTATTGTGACTGTGTTCCTGCTCAGTATAGCATTTACCAAGTTCGCTTTTACTGCTGATGAAGTATCTCCAGCTGCCCAAGATGTGGCTTTAGAGGCTGTCTCTCAGGTTATAGAAGGGAATGTAAACGACACCGATATCAAGAAGGACGATGCAGTTGTCTCCCCAGAAAATATTCCGGCACCTGACGCTGAAAAAACGATCAGTTTCGATTTTCCCGATACCGATATCCGGGTTGCGTTAGAGACTATTGGAATAAAGGTAGGGGTAAATATTGTTGCAGGCCCAGAAGTAAAAGGAAAGATTTCGATGAAATTGGAGGACGTTTCGTGGCGAAAAGCGCTTGATATACTTCTGAAAACATATGGTTACGGGCATGTTCAAGATGATGGGATTATACGGGTGATGTCCATAGAAAACCTGAAAAAAGAAGAAATGATGACGGCACTATACACCCTGCAGTATGGAGATCCTGTAGAAATTGCAAAAGGAGTACAGGCGCTTTTATCCGATGAAGGAAAAGTCGAGCCAAACGTTTCTTCCCGGTCAATAATAATAAAAGATTATCCCCGGTATCTCAATAGTATTGAGAAAACGATCAAGAAACTTGATCAGCTCGCGAAGAAGGATGCCCCGGAAAAAAAGAGTGTTTTGAAAGAAGAGGTTAAAGGGGTAGAAAACGAAATTAAACTTGACTTCAAAGAAAAGCCCATAAGGGATGTTATGTCTGACATATCAGCAATTAGTGGTATTAATATCTCTGTAGGGGAAGAAGTTGATGTAAAAGTGACGCTTACAACTAACGGGAAGTTTGTTCCATGGAGGAAAGCATTTAATACAATTATCAATACAGCTGAACTTGAATATCAGCCCTCTGACAAAATGATTAGTGAGTTTGAACCAGGGGATTTTATAACAATCAGGAAAAAGCAAAAAATTAACGAAATTATCCTTGACTACAAAGACGAACCCATCAGGGATGTTATGTCTGACATATCAGGAATTAGTGGTGTTTATATCTCTGTAGGGGAAGAAGTTGATGTAAAAGTGACGCTTACAACTGACGGGAAGTTTGTTCCATGGAGGAAAGCATTTGAGACAATTATGCGGACGGCTAACTTAACATATCAGCCCTCTGATAAACTGATTAGTGATATTGAACCAGGGGATTTTATAACGATCAGGACAAAGCAAAAGATTATAGAGATTAGTGATTACAATAAAATTATAGCCAACAGTGTCCCACTCATTTATGAAGTGTTTGAGCTTAAATATGTCGATGCGGAAGATGTTAAGAAATTGCTTGATCCAAAAAGTGAGGAATCTAGTCTTCCCAGACTGCTTTCTGCACGTGGGTGCGTCACAATCCTTAGTTTGGCGGGACAAACCGGATGGTCTTTCAGGGGAGATCCAAAAGACCAGGGGGGGGGAGGTGGAGGAGCAGCAGGCAGGCCCGAAATGAGCATCGGAGAACGCGCGGAAAAAAAACCGAGTAAATCGAGAACGCTCCTCGTTGGAGAAGTTCCCTCGAATATGGAGAATGTCCGGCAGATTATTAATACGATTGACGTGATGCCCTATCAGATCATGATCGAAGCGAAGATCGTTGAGGTAGACCGGGATGTTCTGCGCGATATCGGTTTTGAATGGGGATCCGGATTTAATGGTATTGAAGCGGGGCTCTTGGGTGCCGGTAACGGTGGGCACGTGGTGACCCAAAAGCTCACCGAGGGAGGAGCCTCAGTTCTTGAAAATCTAAAAATGGGGTTTCAAAATCTCTCATATGACACAAATATGACTCCCTCGTCGTTTAACCCAAATTCGACGGGTTTAAATCCGGATACCAGCGGATTTAAATTCAAGATGGAGAAATTGCTTAATACACAGGTAGAGGTTATATTGCATATGCTGGAAGAAAACAGTGGCGCGAATATTCTTTCGGCGCCTAAGATTATGACGTATAGTAATCAGGAGGCGTCAATAGTTGTTGGAACGGAGATACCTCTTCTTTCGACAGAGATTACCCCAAGCGCTGTCGGGCAACCGACTGTTTCCGCCCAATTTAATGGTTATTTGCCAGTAGGAATTCGTTTGAGCGTAGTGCCTCAAGTGAGCAATAAAAAATATATAAATATGATCCTCCATCCTACGGTGACATCAAGACTTTATGACATGACAATAATTGAACCAAATACGCGTATACCGCTAATAACTTATCCGGTACTCGAAACGCGAGAGGCTGATACACAGATTTTACTCGGAAACGGGGAAACGGTTGTTATTGGTGGCCTTCTCAAAGATGAAAAGAAAGAAACGCGTATAGGTGTTCCGTTTTTATCTGATCTACCTTTTATCGGGGAGCTTTTTAGGAGGACGGTAACGAGCACAAAGAAAATCGATCTGTTGATATTTGTTAAGGCGACTATTGTTCTTAAGGGCAGAGGAGCAGATGAAAGTGTGAGATCATATGTTCTCAGCAAAAAAGAAGGAGAAAAACTTTTGTCAGAGGGCACGAATGACAGTATCTATACTGGTGAAGAATAGTTGTTATGAAAAAATATTTTATAAAGGAGAAAAAAATGCCTAAAAGAATGTATATTTTTGTGATTCTAGCCGGTTTTATGAGCTTTATCGGTTGTGCGACAACGGTAAAACCTGTTGCGACGACGGTGAAACCTGTCAAAACAAATGTCACCGCCGAGAAGATTTCAACGCAGACCGTTGTCAAAGACATGAATACTGTGGCGATTTTCCCGCTTGCGGATTACTCGAAAGAACAGTCTTTCCTGTGCAATCCTCGCTATGGAATCAATTTAAAAGTAATGGAGGCGATCACCGACGGACTTGTTTCGCGGGGGATCACTGTCCTCAATCAGGAAGATGTTAACGGTTTTTTGATTGAGGAAGGAATTATTGCGGTAATGGATAAAAACGTGGAGGATGTGTCGAACCCTCAGTGGGAACTGATGAACAACCCTCATGAAAAAGTACAACAGGCAAATCTTGTTCATATGATGTCTCAGGATACGACGGGTGATTTTAGCAATAACAAGGTCTTGGACGGCGTGAAAGTTGGCCTCTCGAAAGGCAAGGTAAGAGAAATAGGCAATACGTTGGGAGCTGATAAAATTATCCGTGGACAGATTATTGAATATGGTTTTAATGAAACGAAGAGTTTAAACCGCAAAAACGGGTGGTTAACGGCAACAGTCGGCGGACTCGTTGAAGGGGCGGGCGCGTTTGTGTATCAACAAGGATACGAAAAAGGACTCCCGGATTCATCAGGGATTAGCAAGTATGTTTACAGCAACGATATGGGATCGGGCCCGGGCGCCAATATTCCGCCAAAACTTTCAAACTGTTATGTCCAGATTCGGCTCTATCTTCAGGACGTTAAAAGCGGCAAGATATTGTGGAATAATAGAATTGAAACAAGATTTACCCCTCCGTCAACACTTGCCTACGATGATAATCAGCCGAAGAAGATGACAGATGATTCTATAAGTAAAGCAGTTGATACTCTGCTTGAAGATTTATTCAAAGATAAAAAGAAAGAAAAGTTTTTAGGGCTGCTATAGGATTAAAGGGGCAGGATATTCTAGAATTAAGTATCCTCCCTCTTCCGCCACTGAGACTGTAAAAGTCACAAGTAAATGGTAGCTGCTACCATTTATCTTAAAACATGCCTTTTTGAATCCTTTTCAATCCCATATGCTTCATTAATTGTATGTATAATAATATGTATAAATGTATTGACAAATAGTCAATATAGGATATAATGATTATATGGCAGTGGATAAAAATATCAGTTTTGAATGGGATGATGAAAAAGAAGCAGCAAATATAAGAAAACATAGAATCGATTTTGTGACGGCTGTGCAGGCTTTTAAGGATCCGGAAAGAAAAATTTATAAGGATTCAAAACATAGTGTTGAAGAGGAAAGATTGTTTTGTATTGGAAAAGTCGAAAATAGAATAATAACTGTGAGATTTACTTATAGAGCTGGAAAGATCAGAATAATCGGTGCGGGTTTTTGGAGAAAAGGAGGTAAATACTATGAAGGAAAAGACTAAAAGTTCTGATATGCCTATTGGGAAATTGACTAGAGTTAAGGATTATTTGCCGTCACCTGACGAACTAGTTGTTCCCGAAAAAACGGTAAAAGTAACGCTAAGAATCGAGGAATCAAGTCTGGATTATTTCAAAAAACAAGCTACAAAAAAACATACGAAATACCAGAAGATGATACGTAAACTGCTAAGTATATATGTAGCAAAACATTCTGCTTAATTAATCATCTATCTATGTCGCATATGTATCTTAGCTTTTTCAGCCTGTCTTAATAATTATACCCGTTTGAAGGATTTAATTGCGGTTTTTTGCTAATGCCAACTGATTTGGCTATATCTTGGAGAGACATACCCAATAAACATAATTCCTGAATCTTATGAGTTATCTTCTGGTAGTCTTTAACGGGTAGTATCTTGATATTAGAGTGTATTTCACAGCCAGTTCGAATTGGTTGCAACCTCCTCCGCCAGAATAGAAAAGGCAGTCCATTAGGGCTGCCTTTTCTATTTTAGGTAGAGTGGGTAGTATGAGAACCCAGATATGGGTTCGTTTTGACCAGATTGCTAGCCCGATTTTTAAGGAAGATAATTAAGTGATCTGTCCCGTGCGCCAAGAAAGCTAATGTAAGCAAGCTGGAAAACCAGCCCGACTAAAGCCTAACCAGCAGGTCGGTACAGAACTCAGCGCATAGTAAGGCAACGAATTATGCGAAGCCTGAGAGAA
>JAVCCP010000057.1 GCA_030765405.1 Candidatus Ancaeobacter aquaticus
CATTGATCGTTACTCCTCTTTCCTTTTCTTCAGGGGCATTATCAATATCATCAAACTTCTTCAAATCCGCTAATCCTTGCTTTGCCAATGTTCCGATTATCGCTGCAGTGAGTGTTGTCTTACCATGGTCCACGTGCCCGATCGTTCCAATATTTACGTGCGGCTTTGACCTTTCAAATTTTTCTTTTGCCATTTCTCTCCCCCTTTATTTCCTATTTAATATCTGCTCTTCTATATCCTTTGGCACCTTATCGAAATGAGACGGTTCCATCGAATAACTTGCCCTGCCTTTCGTAAGAGATCTCATAGATGTCGCATAGCCAAACATTTCTTTTAACGGTACTTCCGTACGAATAATTCTTGTTTTTGCTTTTGATTCAATATTGATAATTTTCCCTCTGCGGGAATTAATATCACCTATGATATCACCCATATATTCTTCCGGGGTCGTTACATCTACTTTCATGATCGGCTCAAGTATGATAGGTTTTGCTTTTCTTACCACATCTTTAAACGCTATTGATGCAGCCATTTTAAATGCAATTTCGGAAGAATCAACATCATGATATGACCCGTCTTCAAGCGTAACCTTTATATCAACAACAGGATATCCGCCGATAACACCTGTCTTAGCGGCCTCTTCAAGACCAGCTTTTACCGGTTTTATAAATTCTTTCGGTATAGCACCGCCAACAATTGCGTTAACAAATACAAACCCTGACCCTTTTTCAGTCGGCTCAATAGATATTTCAACATGTCCGTACTGTCCGCGCCCCCCGCTTTGCTTTATAAATTTACCTTCAGCTTTAGCCGGGATAGTAATCGTTTCTCTATACGCAACTTGAGGAGCACCTACATTTGCCTCAACTTTAAATTCTCTAAACATCCTGTCCTTGATAATATCCAGATGCAGCTCGCCCATTCCAGCAATAATAGTCTGACCTGTTTCAATATTTGTTGCTATTTTAAATGTAGGATCTTCCTCAGTCATTTTATGCAAAGCAATCTGAAGTTTGTCTCTATCGCCAGCCGTTTTTGGTTCAATGGCCATTGAAATAACTGGTTCAGGAAAGAGCATTGATTCAAGCACTATTTTATGTGAGTCATCACATAAAGTATCGCCCGTAGACACGCCTTTTAAGCCTACTGCGGCAATAATATCACCGGCATTCACCTCATCAATATCTTTTCTATCATTCGCATGCATCTCAAGAATACGGCCAAGACGGTCTTTCGTTTTTCTGCAGGAATTATATACTCCTGACCCTTTCTTTATTGTGCCGGAATATACTCTCATATAGGTCAATTTACCGACAAATGGATCAGTCATTATTTTAAATGCAAGCGCGCTGAACGGCTGTGAATCATCTGCTTCGCGTACTTCCTCATGATCAGTAGATGGATTAATACCTTTAATAGGAGGTATATCAAGCGGACTTGGTAAATACTGCACTACTGCATCTAAAAGCTGCTGCACCCCCTTGTTCTTAAATGCTGTGCCGCACATCACAGGGACAATAAGGCCATCAAGCGTTGCTTTTCTTATAACGGTCATCAATTCTTCTTTTGACGGCTCGTGACCATTTACATATTTCTCAAGAATAAGCTCATCTTCTTCAGCTAGGGCCTCAATCAGTAAGCCTCTATATTCATTTGCCTGACTCTTTAATGCATCAGGTATTTCTTCCACTACAAACTCTGCACCCATTGCATCAGATGTATATCTGAGCGCCTTCATCTGGACAAGATCAATAATGCCCTCAAACTTTTCTTCTGCACCGATAGGCAACTGTATGGGAACTGCTCGCGCACCTAACCTATCTTTCATCATTTCTACAGAACCAATAAAATCAGCCCCTACACGATCCATCTTATTTACAAACGCTATTCGCGGAATACCATATCTATCAGCTTGCCGCCATACTGTCTCAGATTGCGGCTCTACACCGCCTACTGAACAAAATACCGCAATAACACCATCAAGAACTCTTAATGACCGTTCAACTTCAGCCGTAAAATCAACATGTCCCGGCGTATCAATAATATTAATCCTAAAATCCTGCCAGAAACACGTTGTCGAAGCAGACGTAATGGTTATACCTCGTTCTTGCTCCTGTGGCATCCAATCCATTACCGCAGTACCTTCATGTACTTCTCCAAGTTTATGGACCTTGCCCGTATAAAATAAAATACGTTCGGTTGTAGTCGTTTTACCTGCGTCTATATGTGCCATTATTCCAATATTTCTAATTTTATCTAACGGAAACTGTCTCATTTTCAAAGAACCTTATGTTCGTATCTCGTATCTAGTAGCTCGTATCTAGGAATTCTACATCTGAAAACCATACTGCATGTTACTACTAAAAACTATGAACCCTTTCATCTCTATCTTTTAAGTCCTCGTTCTTTCTCGATACACTATGCACGAGACACGAAAACCGAGTCTTTACCACTTATAATGTGCAAACGCTTTGTTTGCTTCTGCCATCTTGTGCGTATCTTCACGTTTCTTTATAGAAGAACCCACGCCTTTGTATGCATCAATAATTTCTGTTGCCAAGCGCTTTCCCATAGGTTGCCCCTTACGTGCGCGAGAATAGGTAATAATCCACTTGATCGCGAGCGTTACTCTCCGGTCAGGAGATACTTCTATAGGCACCTGATATGTCGCGCCACCAATTCTTCGAGACTTTACTTCAAGAAGAGGCTTAACATTATCAATAGCTTTTAAGAACACTTTTACAGGCTCTTGTTCTTTTGTCTGCTCTTGAACGGTATCAAGCGAAGAATAAAATATTTTTTCAGCAATACTTTTCTCGCCATCTACCATAAGCATGTTAATAAATTTTGCTACTAATACATTCTTAAATTTAGAATCAGGTATAACTTTACGTTTTGTTGCTCTTCTTCTTCTCGCCATTACTTTCCTCCGTTACATAATACTGTTACTGCATTTCGTATATACACAGTCTCATTTAACTCTTTGGTCTTTTCGCACCATAGTGTGAACGACTCTTCTTTCTATTTTCAACGCCCATAGTATCTAGCGTTCCCCTCACTATATGATATCGTACACCCGGCAAATCTTTTACTCTTCCGCCTCTCACAAGAACAATAGAGTGTTCCTGAAGATTATGCCCCACGCCTGGTATATACGCCGTTACTTCAACGCCATTTGTTAAACGAACACGAGCTACCTTTCTCAGTGCGGAATTTGGTTTTTTAGGCGTCTGCGTTTTTACTAGAAGACATACTCCTCTACGCTGAGGACATTTTTTAAGTGCGGGAGATTTTGACTCATATTTCTTCGGATTTCTCCCAAATCGTATTAACTGATTAATAGTCGGCATGCAACCCCCTTATAAACCTTTCTTCTTTTCTTTACGTTCTTTTTTTTCTTCTTTAACTGCTTCCTCTTCTGTAATAGTAGCCATATCAATGTTACGGTGCGTGTTATAGCCAGTTCCACCGGGTATAACGTGGCCCATAATAACATTCTCTTTAAAACCTCTCAGAGTATCCACTTTACCGCTTGTTGCAGCTTCTGTTAAAACTCTTGTTGTCTCCTGGAACGATGCAGCAGATATGAAACTGTCTGTACTGAGTGACGCTTTGGTAATACCCAAGAGTAGCGGTGCAGCTTCAGCAGGCTTACCTTTCTTTGCTCGTACTCTTTTATTCTCATCTTCAAACTTTTTCTTATCAACTTGTTCTTCAAAGATAAAGTTCGTATCGCCCGGCTCGACGATCGTCACTTTTCGCAGCATCTGACGAATAATAACTTCTATGTGCTTGTTGTTAATTTCAACACCTTGTAAGCTATACACTTCCTGTATTTGATTAACCAAATATTCCTGCAAGTCACGCGGTCCGCAGACTTCGAGTATTTCTTGTGGGACAATAGGTCCTTCTGTAAGCTGCTGTCCCTTTTTCACATTATCACCTTTAAACACAATGAGGTGCTTACCGTGCGGTATGAGATGCTCTTCTTCCATCCCTGAATCAGGGTCTTTTACAATCAATTTTCGCTTCCCTTTAACAGCACCATGAAATTCAACCATACCGTCAATCTTCGCGATCTCAGCGGCTTCTTTTGGACGCCTTGCCTCAAAAAGCTCTGTTACGCGCGGCAGACCACCGGTAATATCTTTTGTTTTTGCTACTTTTCGCGGCGTTTTTGCCAGCAGTGCTCCTGCAGCAACCTTCTCACCATTATCAACAACAATATGCGCTCCTGCTGGAATAGTGTAATATGCGGAAGGTTCACCGTTTTCTCCCATAATTATTATCTGAGGATGCAGCTCTTCTTTATGCTCCATAATAACACAACCGAAAAGACCGGTTGATTCATCCATTTCTTTCTTAACGGTCACATTATCGAGGAAATCATGAAATTCAATTGTTCCTTCTTTTTCAGACAAAATAGGAATATTGTACGGATCCCATTTTACGAACGATTGACCCTTTTTAACCTTACCTTTTGGAGGAGAACTGATAACTGACCCAATAACTACCGTGTATTTCTCCAATTCACGGCCCTCTTCATTATGAATGCTGACATACCCGTTCTTATTTAACACGATACAGGTTTTATCTTTTGTTTCAACATATCGCAACTCATGAAATTTTATATATCCATCATTGCGCGCAACGATTTGCGGCTGCTTAAATGTCTGAGATGCCGTACCACCAATATGGAATGTTCTCATGGTAAGCTGTGTTCCGGGCTCACCAATTGATTGAGCGGCAATAATTCCTACTGCTTCACCCATATCTACCGTTCTCCCTGTCGCAAGATTTCTTCCATAACATTTCTTGCAAACACCGGTTGGTGCGTTACAGGTTAACACTGAACGTATTTTAATCTGCAGTAGGCCAATTTTTTCAATCCACTTTGCAGCTTTCTCGTCTATTTCAGTGTTTCGTTTAACGATAACCGCTCCGCTAACCGGATCTTTAACGTCTTCTAAAACTGTTCGACCCAAAATACGATCGTACAGGTTTACCATTTCATCATCGCCCTCCATAATAGCTTTCGCAACAATGCCGTTTACGGTTTTGCAATCTTCCATGGTAATAATAACATCCTGTGACACATCAACGAGTTTACGCGTAAGGTATCCTGAATCAGCTGTTTTAAGAGCAGTATCGGCCAAACCTTTTCGAGCACCATGTGTAGAAATAAAGTATTCGAGCACACTTAAACCTTCTCGGAAATTCGCAATAATGGGAGATTCAATAATTTCACCGGATGGCTTTGCCATCAAGCCTCTCATTCCAGCAAGCTGCCTGATCTGCTGCTTGCTTCCGCGAGATCCAGAATCAACCATGATAAAAATTGGATTCGCTTGCGGCAAACCACGATTATATTCGAGACCGCTAAACAAAGATTCTGCGACTTTATCAGTTGTATGTGTCCAGATATCTATAATTTTATTATATCTTTCACCGTCAGTAATACTACCACTACGGTATTGTTTTTCAACTTCGTTTATTTCGCCATGAGCTAATTCAAGAAGCTCTTTTTTCTCATTTGGAATAATCATATCATCTATACCTATAGAAATACCCGCACGTGTTGCTTCTGTGAAACCGAGAGTTTTGATTTCATCTAAAAGTTCTACCGTTCGTTCATGTCCTACTTTTTGGTAGCACTCAAGAATAAGTTTCCCTAAACGTCTCTTTCCAACATTTTCATTTACGTACTCTATTGCCGAAGGAAGAACATTATTAAAAATAACTCTCCCAACAGTTGTTTCAATGAGTTTTCCATCTATCCTTACTTTTATTCTATCATGAATCGTTACCACCTTTTCATCGTAGGCGAGCACTGCCTCTTCTTTATCAGAAAAAACTTTTGTTCTCCCTTCAGCATTTGTCGGCCTGTAGAGCGTAATATAATAACAGCCAAGTGTAATATCCTGCGTAGGTGTCGTAACCGGTTTTCCGCTTGAAGGTGAGAAGATATTGTTTGATGCAAGCATAAGGAGACGTGCTTCAGCTTGTGCCTCAAACGATAAAGGAACGTGTACTGCCATCTGGTCACCATCAAAGTCAGCATTAAATGCAGTACATACTAATGGATGAATCCTAATAGCTTTACCTTCAATGAGCATTGGTTCAAAAGCTTGAATACCAAGCCGGTGAAGTGTTGGCGCACGATTGAGTAGTACCGTATGGCCTTTTACAATTTCCTCTAATACATCCCATACTTCTATTGATTGCTTCTCTATCATCTTTTTTGCACTGCGAATAGTGTGAACAAGTCCTCTTTCCTTTAACTTCCTAATAATAAATGGTTCAAACAATTCAAGTGCCATTTGTTTTGGGAGACCGCATTGATGCAGCTTTAGTTCCGGGCCAATAACAATAACTGAACGACCAGAATAATCAACACGCTTACCGAGAAGATTCTGTCTGAAGCGTCCTTGTTTACCTTTGAGCATATCAGCGAGTGATTTTAACGGCCTATTTCCTGAGCCAACAACTGGCCTACCATGTCTTCCATTATCAAAAAGCGCGTCAACAGCTTCTTGCAACATTCTTTTTTCGTTACGAACAATTACATCTGGCGTTTTAAGCTCCAAGATGCTTCGCAATCTGTTGTTTCTGTTTATAACGCGACGATACAAATCATTTAAATCAGATGTGGCAAACCGACCGCCTTCTAACGGAACTAATGGGCGTAAGTCAGGTGGAATAACAGGAACAATATCCAGAACCATCCATTCAGGACTATTCTCAGATTTTCTAAAACCTTCAACGATCTTAAGGCGTTTTGCAATCTTTTTGCCTGCCTGTTTTGATTTTGTTTTTTTGAGCTTTTCTCTAAGTTCAGTTGCTAAATCATCGAGTGATTCTTTTTGCAGTAGCTCTTTTATCGCCTCAGCACCCATCTTTGCGTTGAACTTTCTACCGTATTTTTCTTGTGCTTCACGGTATTCGAGTTCACTCAAAAGTTGTTTTAGCTGTAGAGCCGTATCCCCTTCATTGGTAACAATATAATCTTCGTAATAAATGACGCGTTCTAATGCACGCGAACTTAAGCCAAGAATATTTCCTATACGGCTTGGCATAGATTTGAGATACCATATATGCGATACCGAAGCAGCTAAATCAATGTGCCCCATACGATCACGTCGTACTTTAGACTGAGTTACCTCTACTCCACAACGATCGCACACTATACCTTTATATTTAATCCTTTTGTATTTGCCGCAGTTACATTCCCAATCACGCGTCGGACCAAATATCTTTTCACAAAAAAGACCGCCCTTCTCAGGCTTAAAGGTACGATAATTGATCGTTTCAGGATTCTTTACCTCACCCTTTGACCATTGTCTCATAACTTCCGGTGAAGCAACACGTATTGATACTGTATCGAACATATTCGTAACAAGATGCGAAACATCTTCCGTGGTTTCTTCAATATCAATGCTCTGAGACTCTAAAGACTCTTTGAGCTTTACTTCTTTTTTACTCTCTTTAACCTCGGTCTTAGATTTTACTTTTTGTTTTGCCAAGGTACCCTCCAATATATTTGTATGTCTTGCATTTATTTTTATCGTAGAATTCTTTTATTACTCTTTGTCTTTTTCTCTTTCAGGTCTCACATCAAGCGCTAAACTCTGCATTTCCTTGATCAACACGTTGAATGATTCCGGAGTACCTGCTTCAAGATAATTTCTTCCTTTTACAATCGATTCATAAATCTTTGTTCTTCCAACAACATCATCACTTTTCACCGTCATGAGCTCTTGTAATAAGTATGCCGCACCATATGACTCAAGTGCCCACACTTCCATTTCTCCGAAACGCTGTCCTCCGAATTGTGCCTTACCGCCAAGTGGCTGCTGTGTCACAAGTGAGTATGGCCCAATAGAACGAGCATGGATCTTATCTGCAACAAGGTGACCAAGCTTCATCATATAGATATATCCTACCACAACTTTCTGATCAAATTTTTCACCTGTTCTGCCGTCAAACAATTCCACTTTACCGCTTTCAGGCAAGTTGGCTTGCACGAGCATTTCACGTATCTTCGATTCTTTAATTCCATCAAATACCGGCGTCATAACTTTCAGACCGAGTATCTCTGCCGCCCAACCAAGATGTGTTTCAAGAACCTGTCCTACATTCATACGAGAAGGTACACCAAGCGGATTCAACACCATATCGACCGGTCTTCCGTCCGGTAAAAACGGCATATCTTCATCAGCAAGAATCTTAGCAACAATACCCTTATTTCCATGGCGACCTGCCATCTTGTCACCAACTTGCAGCTTTCTCTTGCTTCCAATATATACCTTAACTTGTTTAATTACCCCCGGATCAAGCTCATCTCCCTTTTTGACTTTTTCTGCCATTCTATTTTCAGCAGTCTCAAATTCTTCATTTGCTTTATCGTAATCCATCAGGATTTTCTTGATTTCATAGCTGATAGAACTTTGCGGGATTTCGATATTTTTGTAATCTATCATCTCTAGTTTCTCAAGCTGAGCACGAGTAACTTTTTTGTCTTTACTGATAACGAATTCACCTGTTTCAGTATTAACTATATCCATTGTAAGCTTTTGCCCGAGAAGCAATTCTTCCATTCGTATTGAACGTTCTTCCTTGATAATTTCATACTTCACCTTAAAATCAGAGGTAATTTTTCTCAGCTCTTTCTTTTCTTCAAGTTTGTCTTGATCTGTTCGCGCTCTATCTTTACGCGCAAATACTCTCACGTCCATCACGACACCTTCAATACCTGAAGAAACCTTCAGTGATGTATCTCTTACATCAGCTGCTTTTTCTCCAAATATTGCCCTGAGCAACCTTTCTTCAGGTGAAAGTTCTGTTTCACTCTTCGGAGTTATTTTTCCTACAAGAATGTCACCCGATTTTACTTCTGCCCCTAACCGTATAACTCCATCTTCACCAAGATCCTTTAATGCTTCTTCACCAACATTAGGAATATCACGGGTAATTTCTTCTTTGCCGAGCTTTGTATCACGTGCACCTACCTCAAACTCTTCAATATGGATCGAAGTAAATACGTCATCTCGAACTAAACGTTCACTGATTAAGATAGCATCCTCAAAGTTGTATCCTCCCCACGGCATAAACGATACAAGAACATTTTTCCCGAGGGCAAGCTCTCCGTCTTTCGTTGCAGGACCATCAGCAATAATCTGACCTTTTTTGATCTTATCACCTTTTTTAACAATCGGTCTTTGATTAACACTTGTTCCCGCGTTAGAGCGAAGATATTTTCTCAGCGGATAATCTTTTTTGCCGATTCTAATATTTTTAGAATCAACTTCCTCAACAACACCATCCTCTGCAGAAAGCTCCATTACACCGGAGTCTCGTGCTGTACGATATTCAAGACCGGTTGCAACAAGCGGGGCTTCTGTAATTACCAGCGGAACAGCTTGACGTTGCATATTTGAACCCATAAGAGCTCTATTTGCATCATCATGTTCTAAAAACGGTATCAATCCCGCAGCAACGCTGACGAGCTGACGAGGTGATACGTCCATATAATCAACTTTTTCAGGTGACACTAAAAGAACATCACCTTTATACCGCACCTGAACTTTATCACTTGCAAATATACCTTTATCATCAATTTCTGCATTTGCCTGAGCAATAATAAACTGCTCTTCAACATCAGCAGTAAGATACTCGATCTTATCAGTAACACGACCTTCAGCTGCTTTTCTATACGGTGTCTCAAGAAAACCATACTCGTTTACCCTTGCATATGTTCCCATAGACGCAATAAGACCAATGTTCGGACCTTCAGGCGTTTCAATCGGACATATTCTACCATAATGACTGGTATGTACGTCACGTACTTCAAAACCTGAACGTTCCCTATTTAATCCACCTGGTCCTAATGCTGATAATCGTCTTTTATGCGTCAGTTCGCTTAATGCGTTCGTCTGATCCATAAACTGCGATAATTGGCTTCTCCCAAAGAAATCTTTTATAACACTTGAAAATCCTTTAGGATTTATGAGCTTATGTGGTGTCAAAGATTCCTGATTGACATCATAAAGATTCATACGTTCTTTAATCATGCGCTCCATTCTTGCTAACCCGATACGACATTGATTCTGCAAGAGCTCACCAACAGAACGAACTCTTCTGTTACCCAAATGGTCTATATCATCGATCTTGCCTTCACCGTTCTTTAAATTGAGAAGATATTTTATTGCTCGCATAATATCTTCTTTTCTTAATGTGGTTAGAGACAATTCATCTTCCGTTAACTTCATTGCTAACTTTTGATTAAGCTTAAACCGCCCGACACGACCTAAGTCATATCTCCTACGATCAAAAAACAATCTCCGGATAAGGGCTTTTGCATTTGTTATTGTTGCAGGATCACCTGGGCGCAACTTCTTATATATGTCCTTTAATGCTGCTTCCTGTGAGTCAATAGGATCTTTGCGCATCATTTTAATAATAGGTGACTCATCATTTGCATTTTTAAGGATTTCAATTGTTTTTATATTTAAATCCTCTAATCTTGTTAAAAGTACTTTCGTGATTTTATCTGGAGCACGAGAAATTATCGCGCCACTCTTGTCGTCTTTTACGTCACGCGCGAGGATTTTACCTATTAAATCGGCACTATTTATCTTGCCATCAATTTTAATTTCATCTTTACCAAAAAACTGTCCAAGAATCTCATCATTTGTTCCGTATCCGATTGCCCGCAAGAATGTTGTTGCCAATATCTTTCGTCTTCCTTTTCTCCGGTCAATATATGCATACATGAGATCATTCATATCAAACTTTACTTCAAGCCATGATCCACGGTAAGGAATGATCCTCAGTGAGAATAGTGTTAATCCACTGGGATGAGCTTCCTGCTCAAAACAAATACCGGGAGAACGATGTAACTGGCTCACGATCACTCTCTCAGCGCCATTAATAATGAATGTTCCTGTCGGAGACATAAGCGGAATCATCCCCATGTAGACGACTTCATCTTTTATTGCGCCGTGATCTTTTAATCGAAAATTTACTTTAAGCGGTGCAGAATAAGTAAGACCTCTCCTTTGACATTCCAAAAGATCATACTTTGGTACACCAATAGTGTACCCACGATATTCCAACACCAAGCTTTCATCATAACTCGTCACAGGGAGTATCTCATTAAATACTGCCTGCAATCCCTTATTTTCCATTTTTTCAGGTATTGTGTCCACTTGCAAATAATCGTTATACGAATTGATTTGCATTTCAATCAAGTGCGGCATGTCAACCACATCCTGAAACTTTGCAAAACTACTTCTTTTTGTAATAGGTTTTCTCATGTAAATAAACTCCATTTAACTTTTATAGATTAAATGAAAGTTATGAAGGAGCGTTTGCTCCCTCATAATAACAATTACGAACTCTATGTTTATATTTAACTTACTTTACTTCTACTTTTGCACCAACTGCTTCAAGCTTTGCTTTAATCTGATCAGCTTCTTCTTTAGTTGCACCTTCCTTTACCGGTTTCGGAGCACCATCAACAAGATCTTTTGCTTCTTTTAGTCCGAGACTGGTAAGTGCACGAACTTCTTTAATAACCTGGATCTTGTTAGCGCCAACTTCAGCAAGAATTACGTTGAACTCTGTCTTCTCTTCAGCAACAGCAGTATCGCCGGCAGCAGTAGCAGCAGCAACAGCTACAGGAGCTGCAGCAGATACGCCAAATTTATCTTCGAGAGATTTCACAAGCTCCGAAAGTTCCAAGACAGTCATTCCCTCTATCTTCTGTATTAAGTCTTCCATTACTTTTTGATCAGCCATCGTTATTAACCCTCCTCGTTAATTTTCGTCTAACCTTTTAGACTATAGTGATTTTTTATATGTTGAGCATAATAGACGGGATGCATCTCTTCCCATCGTTTATACGATTATCCGTCCGAAGACCCTTCTTTTACTTTTTTCTCTATCAATGCATTCAATACGTATAACGGTTTTTTCTGAATACCCGTCAAAACATTTACCAAACCACAGATAGGTGCCTGTAACTGCCCGATGAATCTCGCAATCATTACATCTTTAGAAGGCAATGTCGCTAAATATTCAATCTGCTCTTTTGGTATCAGATCCTTATTAATGATGCCTGCTTTTATCTTTGGTGATTCATTTGTTTTCATGAATTTTACCAGTGTTTTTGCCACTTCCGCCTGGTCACCATGAAGAAACAACACAGCAGTCGGCCCCGTCAAAAACTCATCGACTCCATCAATATTTGCTTTCGCTAACGCTCTCACAAACAATCTGTTCTTAACAACAGAATAATCCGTAGATTTTTCACGCAAAAGCGATCTGAGATCATTCGCCTTATCAGAGGTAATTCCCATATAATCAGTCAAAATCATCGCGTTCGATCCATCAATCTTCTTGAAGAGCTCCTCAATTATGTCGTTTTTCTCAATTCTCATCACTCACTCCACTTTCTTGTTCTAAAAAATCATATTCCTTTGATGTTTATTTCTTTTAAATCTATTCCAAGTCCGGGGCTCATCGTTGATGATATAACACACCTTTTCATGTATACACCTTTTGCTCCGGATGGCTTTGCCTTATAAATCGCCTCTATAACGGTAAGACCGTTTTCAGCTAATTTGTCTTTTTCAAACGATAATTTCCCGATTGATACATGAAGATTACTTGTTTTATCAATCTTATATTCAATCTTTCCTTTTTTTACTTCTTTTACCGCTTTTCCAATTTCCTGTGTAACTGTTCCGGCTTTTGGACTCGGCATCAATCCCTTTGGTCCCAATATCTTTCCTAATTTACTGAGATCTTTCATCAAATCAGGTGTCGCAATAGCAACATCAAAATCTGTCCAACCACCCTTTACTTTTTCAATGAGATCATCATCACCAACGTGTTCGGCACCTTCACTTTTAGCAGCTTCAACATTTGATGGTTCCTTGGTAAATACCGCTACTCTCACGAGTTTACCGGTACCATGCGGCAGTGTAACCGTGCCTCGCACCATCTGATCAGAATGTCTCGTATCAACACCCAGGCTAAATGAAATATCAACAGCTTCATCAAACTTAGGTTTTTGATCAACTTCTTTTAAAATATCGATTGCATCAGACAGTTTATATACCTTTTCCTTATCAACTTTTTCAGCAACGTGTGTATATCTTTTACTATGCTTTTTCATGAATCAAAAATCCTTATTGTTTAATAGTTATGCTATTTCAATACCCATACTGCGTGCGGTTCCTTCAATCATCTTTATTGCAGAGTCTTCACTATCGCAGTTTAAATCTTTCATTTTTAGCTTCGCTATTTCTTTCATCTGGTCACGGGTCACTTTTCCCACCTTATCTTTGTTTGGCACTCCTGACCCCTTTGCAATACCCACATGCTTTTTAAGCAGTACTGCAGCAGGAGGTGATTTGGTGATAAAAGAAAAACTTTTATCATGATAAACCGAGATCACAACAGGAATAATAAGTCCTGCTTTTTCTTTTGTAGCTGCGTTAAACTGCTTACAAAATTCCATAATATTGACTCCCTGCTGACCAAGCGCAGGACCAATAGGTGGAGCAGGGTTTGCCGCTCCCGCAGGAATTTGCAATTTAACGAACGCTGTTACTCTTTTAGCCATTATTTCCTCCGTATTATCAGACTACACATGCTCCCTATGTGCAATATCTACCGCACCGGGAAACAAGAGGCGTGTGTCCTGATTATGTTTTTTCAACCTGCCAATATTCTAATTCTACCGGTGTCGCCCTTCCAAAAATTAATACCATTACTCTTAATCTACCGCGGTCCGGATTTATTTCTTCTATCGAACCCGTAAAGTTTATAAATGGACCTTCTTTTACTTTTACGATCTCGCCTATTTCGAACAATATCTTCGGTTTTACTTTTTCTTTTTTCTCTTCAATCTGCGTAACAACTGCATTCACTTCATCGTCTCTTAAAGGGACCGGCTTTCCCGCACCAATAAAACCGATTACCCCTGGAGTCTCTTTAATAAAATACCAGGTATCATCATTAAAGATCATATTTACAAGCACATACCCAGGATAAAATTTACGTGAAGAAACTCTTTTTTTACCGCTCTTTACTTCAGAAACATTTTCAGTCGGTATCAATATTTGCGATATAAATTCTGTCATTTCTTCGGGCTTTATTCTGCTATCCATACTGTTTTTGACTTTTTGCTCCTGGCCGCTCAAAGAATGAACTACGTACCAGCTCATACCCTTGCCACTTTGAGTAACCTCAAGTTCGCTAGCAGCAGGACTGCCTTCCTCTTTAACTTCGCGCTTATCGTTTTTAATCGAATTGTTTTCTTCAGGTTCACCCTGCCCTTCACCGCTATCCGCGTCTTCAGTAACTTTGCTACTATCATTTTCACTCGACACAGATTCTTCTTCCACTTCTTCGGTCTCTTGAGTTTCTTCTAGCGAGACTTCGTCGTCATTACTTTTTACTTCTTCAGTAGACTGCTCCTGATCAGGAGTGCATTCTTCATCAACAGGTGCACTCTCAGTGCTTGCCACAGTTTCTTCTTCGTTGATTATGTCATTTTTATTTTCATCAGTGTGCATATACATTTCCTTATAAACTTACTATCTTTCTTATTATTCCCGCTAATGCCCAATCAACAACACCAATATAGGTAGCTAAAATCAATAATGAAACTATTACAATAACGGTTGAATCAATAAGTTCCTTCCTTGTTGTCCATGACACCTTTTTCAGCTCATCGACTACTTCCGTTAAAAAAGTAACAACTTTATTTGCCATACTTTCAACCCAACTTTCCGTATTCTTTCTCAGCAAAGATTGCTGCCAAAAACTTCAGGCCAGGAGGGACTTGAACCCCCAACATCCGGTTTTGGAGACCGGCGCTCTACCAATTAGAGCTACTGGCCTATAGTCCGCATGGCCAGAATGTTCAAGCAGGTCTCCCCACGCTTCTTTTCCTGACCAAAGTTACTCACTTTGTCTCTTTATGTACCGTATGTGCACGATCGAATCGACAGAACTTTTTTGTTTCAAGACGTTCTTTATGTTGTGTCTTATTCTTTTTAGTGGTGTAATTTCTATTTCCACACTGAGTACATTCTAATGTAATAATTTCACGCATTTTTAAACTCTTCTTTAGGTTTACTATCTACTATAAGATCATCACTTATAGCGACACGTTATTCAACAATATCAGAGATTCTACCGGCGCCGATTGTTCGTCCGCCTTCTCGTATCGCAAATCTCAAACCTTTTTCCATCGCTACCGGCACAATCAACTCCAACTCGATCGCTACATTATCTCCC
>JAVCCP010000058.1 GCA_030765405.1 Candidatus Ancaeobacter aquaticus
GAGTGTGGTTGTGATCTTGTCCTTCGCGAGGAAGATGGTCTTATATTTGTTTCCTGTGTAGATTGTTCCTTTTGTGAATGTTAGCAGTTTTCTTATTGAGGGCTGCGCATTCATTATCACGCAGAGAAGGGAGTTCGTTATGTTATATATATTTACTGTTACACGTTTCTGCTTTTGGGGTTTCGTAGGTATGTTTGGTATTGCTCCTAGAGATGTTAGGAGGAAGGGTAGGTATTTGTATAGGGAGGTTACTGATTGTCGTGGTATTTATCATTGGAGGCGTACCATTAATAGAGATTATAGAAGATATTATCGTTTTATACGTAAGCATGGTGGTGTTGAGGGGTTTCTTAGTGCGCCGTGGCATCCATGGTTTTGTTACCGCATTGCTACGGAGACAGGTTTATGGGAGTTTGATAGTAGGGACAGGAGTTATCGTCTTTTACAGTTGAGGGGTAAAATTATTTACCCCTCTAAATACTCTAAGTTCATAAAAGCATTTAGTTAGTATCTCGGGCATTTGTTTACCTTCTACTTATTCTTTTAAACTCATAATGATATGTGTATTTCCTTTTATATAGAACTCTGTACAATAAGATATTAGCCGCACATTATGTAATAGTATCCATTATGGAAGGGATTATTAATAAAAATAATAAGAAATATTTGCCTTATATGATAAAATGTTCCTATGCTATGGAATTTATATAATAATATGTTAGCGAGATAGAAATCCAGTAATCATAAAGCCAACTGAAACACCAAGTCTGAACGTTATCCACATCAGAATGAAAAGAGAGGAAAACGAATAATGAAAGTAGCTATATTTGGTTTTGGGATTGTAGCCACTCTTCTTCTTTTTACTGCCGGAATAATTTATAATTCTCATCGTGTTGCCGCAGTATGGGTAATATTTTTAACCATCGTAACTTATGCTCTTTCGTTTGCTCTTTATTGGCATAATGACATCAAATCAAATCCAAAACTTAAAGAACCAATGTTTTCTGAGAACGTCGATAATTTTTCTTTCTCTCTTGGAGAACGAGGGATTACCGTTGAGTTCAAAAAAGAAGTTTTAGAAAAAGAACACATGAACAATCTATTCGTATTTAGTAATTACCGTCCGGTTGAATTATATATTGAAGGGGGCCAATTGTACGCTGATGTTAAAATTTATGGTGGTAGTGGTCTTTCTCCAATAGAAATCAAAAAAAACAAACTTTCAAACAAGCCTTCCAATTGGGATTTTAATTCAAATGAAACCGCTCTTGAGATCGTGGACAATACACAAACTCCAATCTATCAATTCTTCTATAAAAACAAATCGCACATCGTAATGAATGGCATTTTTCCTTTCCCAGGTGGGTTGATTCTTGCTAGTGAAAACGGGGCAACCATTAATCCAACATTGCCAACAAATTTCTCATTAAAACGCATTTTTAAATATCCGTCTTGGCAATATCCTGGTGAATATGAAAAAAATCGCTAACCAGCGGGTGAACTTGACGGCTAAAAAAACCGCCGAAAGTTACCCTTATTGTTAGAACTGAAAAATATGACAAAACATTGTTATAGTATTTCAAAATTTAAAACTTTTAGCCATGAACAAGCTAAAGAAATATTTCCTGATAATTTCCGGATTAAGATAGAGAATGGAAAATATTTTCTTATCGTTGAAACGATGAGTGGGTTAGATAGGGACGTTTTTATTGAAGTTCAGAAAGAGTGTGACAGGATTTTTTTTCTGACAGGTGAACAGCTCAACCCACAATTTGAATGGAAAAAAAATGATGATGGGGTAACGACTCGACTACAATCTTTTCGTAATGATTTCAGATGTGTTGAAAAAATTCCCGACAATTCAACCAAGCAGCAGTGGACTCCATGTTTGACAGTTCAATTACGATTATGGCAGCTTGCTAAATTACCTGATTTACCAATTGCCGCAATGGTAAATCTACTATTCCAAATTGTCGAAATTGCTTTTCCAGATAAAAAGCAATACCCTAAATACGTTAATTCAAATATTCCCCCCGATTCTAAGAGAGAATCATTTCTTTTGAGGGATTTAGTAAGCCATAGTGGGGCAATAATGTATAGTGATCAGCTTAAAGAATATTGTAAATTTCTAAATATCGAGAGAACTTTTCACGATCCTACAGATGTAAATTTTACAAAAGCTATAAGGAGACGCTTTAACATAGTGGAAGATGAAGCGCGCAAAGTTATAAGCGAACAAATAACTTTAAATGAATAAAAAGTTCTAACCAGTCATTCCCCCAGACCTTTTATGCGGCTTCGCCATTCCAATGGCGAGTGAATTCTGATGTTACTGCATTGCTACGGAGACAGGTTTATGGGAGTTTGATACTAGGGATAGGAGTTATCGTCCTTTACAGTTGAGGGGTAAAAATATTTACCCCTCTAAATACTCTAAGTTCTTAAAAGCATTTAGTTAGTATGTCGAGCTATTTCTTTATTTTCTACTTATTTTCTTTAAAATCATAATGATGTATGTATTCCCTTTTGTGTAGAACGCTGTATAATAAGATATGAGGTGCACATTATGGAATATTTTCCATTTTGTGAGGGGTTGCTAATGAAGCAAATAGTCCGTGCAAAACAGAAAGATTTACTGCAAACTAAGCACTTATTTGTTAGCTGAAGATCAGGAGGAGCAATTATGAGAGTCTGTCTTTCATTCATCATGCTATTTGTAGTCTTGTTCACTGGTTGTGTTACATTAACAGAGAATCATTTCTATGGAGTAGGGATAAAGAGTCTTCAGGCCCTCATCGATTTTCGAATAGATAGTTATTCAGAGGGAAAAGTGAAATATGGATCAGCTAAGTCAATCAATGATGACATACATGCCTGGGCTAGTGCTGATGTAGACCCGGGCCTGACTATTAAAATTACAAACAATACAGACAATCCAATATTTACTAACTATTTTACAGACGGTTTTGCCATCACTACTAAAGACGGTAAAGTATATCAGTTAGAAAAAGTCGGTATTTTAGAGTATCCTAGTAAGAGCTACATTAATCCTGGAGACACATTTCGTTATCAATTTAAGAATCCTTTTGGGTACGGATCACAAAGGCTAGAAACCGAAACAGCGTGGATAGTCTGCGAGATTGGAACAGTTAATGAAAGAGTTACGATAATTTTGAAGCCCTTGCCATAAAAACAAAGTGTTTCTTCGACCAACCAGCAGGTAAACGCGTGTCCAAACAGGCCATTTGATTGCCTACCATACATTGATACCATGACAGTTTACAGAATTCTTTAGTAATGTACGATTGCTCGAAGATGGTGAAGTATTCAAGCTGTAGCCGTTTATAATAAATAGGTGTGACCCCTTTATAGACTACTTTATACCTTTATAGCCATAATTAAGTATCCTGTCCCCTTAATTCTTTGAACCCTAAATATTCACTTGATATTATCGTAAATTACTATAGTGTAAGCATATAAATGTGAGAAACAGGGGTTAGATAGAAAAGGGAGGTGCCCATTTTTCCCATACGAAAGTGAGACATATGGCAAAATTATTACTGTTTATTCTATTTGCAATCGGGTTAGTGGTGCTGTTCGCGATTGGAATGATATTCGGGTTTTATGGCGTTTTGTTTGCATTGCTTCTGATTGGTGGTGGAATACTAATATTCAGAGCTTGACGATAGGTGTAGGGAAACTATTTCTCCTACACCATAAACTAATAAATGGTTGTTGCAATCATTTATTTAGAGGAGAAAAGTATGAAAACAGAGACTTTTATCAAAAATAATACAGAATTGATTATTGTTCCTTATTCAGACAATAAATTCTGTATAGTTGTTAATAAGAATAATGGTATTAAACCTGTATTTCCATTTAATTCAAAGGGCGATGCAAAAAAGTGGGTTGAAAATTATAAAGGGGACTAGGTATGAAAAAAAGATGCATTAAAAGTCTATCAATCGCAGTTATGTTCATGTTATGTATAAATACCGTGTGTTTTGCAGGAAACTATTACGCCATGATTGCACACAAATCGAAAAACAATAACTATCTTATTCGATTAATAAAATGCTCAAATGAGACAATTTGCAAACAGGTATTGGAAATAAAAAGTATAGATTTAGATAGTAATTGGAAATTTGCAGAAGGAGAATGTTTGTCGGGAAAACAATATGATAGCATGTACCGAGCAGTCTTTAATAAACAACCAGTCTCGGAGCCATATATTTATTTTATAGATGAAAATAATTTACCAACAGTCTTAAAGTTTATGGATATTAGTCCCTTTCTAGTTGATATTATGATAAATAAATGGGCAAAAGCTTTAAAAAATCAAGGCGCTAAAGGGATAACTATAATTAGGGCAAAATAGGCAGTGTTAGAATAGGAATAGAGAAAAGGAAAAGGGGACTGCCCCCTTTTTGTCATGAGAAAAAAATAAAATGAATCAGCAATTTATGATTACCTTTTTGATGAGCATTTCTGGTATAAGCATCCTTGCTTTGTACTTTCGAGAAAAAGATAATCTCGTCAAAGACATCGAAAAGCTAATCGAATGTTGTAAATCCCGTGAATCTTTTGATGAACGAAGCGAATATAAGATGGCTTCATGGCTTGAACTTGACAAGAGTGAATTGCATAGAAAATCATTTTTTTCCTTGAGAAGAATCAAAAATGAAATGCAACGCTATCTAAAAATACATATAGATATGGATAATGTTCCAGTCGAAAATGACATAGTAAATCATTTGCGAGAAAAATTTAGCGGAAATGAGATTTCTCTACAGGAATTATCCAAGATGCTGGGCTGTGATTTTGCTGAGGCTTCTCGTACAGCAAATAACCTCGAAGCAAAAGGAATAGTTGGAATTAAAACGATTAATGAAATCGGTCGTGATGATCCAGTTGACATTAAAATTATAAGATTTACCCCTCCTAGAAGTGATAATGTATTTCGCCATCCTTTATTTGTCGCAATTGTAAGTCCATTGATTATCGCCGCAGTTATTTGGACCATACCATATATTCAAAAATCTAACGAAAACCCCACTCAACCCATTTCAGAAGTATTCCCGATAGAAAAGAGAGACTCATTTAAAACACCAACTGTTATTACAAGTGATAGAGCTCCAATAAATGATATAAATGAAAGTAATTTTAAAAAAAGTGACTTTGTTCGCTTAAAAAAAATAGAAAAAGAATTAGAACGGTTAGCTGAGTTCATTGAATTAAAGGCAAACCATCGAGAAGATAAACAATTCCCAAAAATAAATAGATCCGTTGAGGCAACTGGGAGCACCGCCGAAAAAAAAGACATCCAAAACTTAAAAGAAAACACTTTAGTTTATGAAGACTATGTATGGCAACATGGAGTGAGGTCTATCATTAACATAAACGATAATGATATTCCTTTTGTTGAATCAGTATTCTTTCTAGGACGCAGCAAAAACTACAAAGAAGATATTGTAGTATCAAAATTATATAGAGGAAGTCATTATACATACAAAGTACTGCTGAAAACATACACTAATGATCCAGATTTAATAGCTATTGTTGCGAGGGAAGCTGTAAAGGAATTAATAAATTTGCATCCCTATTTTATGGAAAAGATACCCTTTGATTATGAAAATAAATAATAATACACAAAAAAATCACACCCAACAATTCGTTGAGCGGATTTTATAATCTTGGGACAGATACTTATTGCAAGAAACCTGGGCCAAAAAAAGAAAGAATTAAGTGTTCTGTCCCGTGCGCCAAGAAAGCTAATGTAAGCAAGCTGGAAAACCAGCCCGACTAAAGCCTAACCAGCAGGTCGGTACAGAACTCAGCGCATAGTAAGGCAACGAATTATGCGA
>JAVCCP010000059.1 GCA_030765405.1 Candidatus Ancaeobacter aquaticus
GATGATTTTAAAAAGATACAGATTGATCATGAGGCAAGCGCAAAGGTATCTCAAAAATATATCATTTTTAATACTGATATTATGCTTACAGTATTAAGCGATTTTGTTTCTCATTCAAATGATTATTGTTGGAACGTATACATGTATCTTGTGGGGCATTACAATCCAGGCAAAGAAATAGATTTTGATTATAAGAAGGTCGCTGATTATATTGGAATTTCCGACAGAATGTCGAAAAATAAATATAGAGAAATGCTTGGTTATCAAACGTTAAGGAATTTACAAAACAAATACGGGCTCCTCAAATATACACCTGTAAGAGGTAAAAATGCCAAAGTTATACTAAAGCCGTTTAATAATACTAAAAAGAGATATTTTGAGATTCCGGAGAAATTCTGGGGAACGGGTTGGGATATGAGATTATCACTTTCCGGAAGATACTGCTATTTTATAAATCTTATAGAAGGCGGACCTGAACACAAAATGTGGATGATAAGTAAAAAAGTTTTGGTGGAAAAGTATAAGGTTGGTAAAGAAGTTATAAGCAATGGTATGGCTGAATTAAGACACTGGAATTTGCTCGAAATCGAATATGGTAATATAGATTCTGGTAAAGGATATAATAACAGATTGCCAAATAGATATAGATTGAAGAATTTATACAGTATTGAAAATTTCAGCAAGGAACTTGGAAAACTTTATGACAAGTATGGAAAAAATAAGGTTAAAGAGGCTCAAGAATACGCCAGGCTTGTCTTTTGTGAGAATAATCTAGTAGATATAGAAGATATTATAAATATGGTAGATGAGTATGGGATTGATAAAGTGAAATATGCATTCGATAAGATTAAAAACAGATCAAAAGATAATCCTAAAAGAAGCATTGCTTATGTGAAAGGAATATTGCAGAGCATGGAGCATGGGACATGAAATATCTAATGATCCATAGTATTACAGACCTTGCTTCTCAATTATTCTCATCAATCTATCTGCTCTTGCTTGAGCTCTTTTGATTTGTTTGGCTATTTCCATCTGTTTAGTTGTAGGTTTCATTCGCCCACCAACATCTCGGTGATTACTGTCTGGGAGTTCAGAATACATCCTTGTTAATTCCTGAATATTGTTTTCGACAACATTTAACATTTGATAAATATTGTTTACATCTATATCTTTCTTATGTACAACAACACTTCTTTTAGTTGTTGATGCTGCTTTCTTTTTGGCTGGCATAACTCTCCTTATCATTATCTTTTTTATTCACAATAATCACTGTTAACGTTTTCTTCTTAAAAGCATCTTGATTCTTGCCAACAACCTGTCACCGTCAAAAGGTTTTGCCACATAATCGTCTGCACCAGCATCTATTCCCTTGAGCTCGCTTTCAACATCTTTTTTTGCTGTTAACATCAGTATAGGAATAACCGCTGTCTCGAGTTTTGACCTTAACATCTTTGTTGCCTCAAATCCGTTCATCTCAGGCATTGAAACGTCCATAACGATCAGATCAGGTTTCTCCCTGAACGCTATTTCAACGGCTTCCCTGCCATTTCTGGCTTTCACTACGTCAAAGCCGGCATTGTTAAAACGACTTTCCAGCATCATCAAAATGTGATCTTCATCGTCTGCGATAAGTATTTTCTGCTTATCACGCGAATCAGGGACTTCCTCTGTTTTGACAGCTTCAGAGATCAGCGGGTCTTCCTCTGTTTCAACAACTTCAGTGATTCTTGCTACTTCCTCGATCGTTGTAAGACCCTGTGCAACTTTCTCAAAACCGGATTCGGCAAGCAGTTTCATCCCGTGCCTCACCGCTGTCTTCAATATGATTTCTTCACCGCTGTTATCCGAAATAAGCTTTCTTATCTTCTCATCAATGACTAATAGCTCGAGCATCGCTGTCCTGCCAAGAAATCCTTTATAATTACACCACTGGCATCCTTTACCCCGGTAATATTCTTTTATCTTGTACTCATCTATATATTTACTGAATTTTTTGATCAATTCTTTTTCCGGCTCGTATTCTTCCCTGCAATGAAAACATACCACCTTGATCAATCTTTGTGCGGCGATCATATTGAGTGATGAGGCAATAAGATACGGTTCAAGACCGATATCAAGAAGTCTGGTTATAGCCATAACGGTATTATTGGTATGCAGAGTTGAAAGAACAAGGTGTCCTGTCAGTGAGCTCCGAAACGCTATATCGGCTGTTTCCCTGTCACGTATCTCCCCTACTAAAATGACATTCGGGTCCTGCCTCAAAAGGCTTCTCAATCCGTTTGCGAACGTAACATCGATAACAGGATTAACCTGCATTTGATTGACGCCGTCAACAAGGTATTCGATGGGGTCTTCAATGGTGATAATATTTTTCGCGTCGCTCTTCATATAGTTCAAAGCGGCATATAGCGTTGAGGTCTTACCGGATCCCGTAGGGCCGGTAACTAAAATAATCCCCTGCGGTTTACTGATAGATTTTTTGAACAGTTGCAGCTCGTGTTTTGAAAAACCAAGATTGTCGAGCCCGACTTTTGCTTCAGTCGGATCAAGCAGTCTCATAACGGCTTTTTCGCCGAAATGTATCGGGATCATAGAGATCCTCAAATCTATATTCTTCCCGTTTACATAAACCTTTGCGCGGCCGTCCTGCGGTTTCCTGCTCTCGGCAACATTCATTTCCGCCATGACCTTTATGCATGAAACAACGTATTTATGCAGTTTAGACGGTATCTTCATCACATCGGACAGATCACCGTCAACCCTGTAGCGCACTCTTGAAGTTTCTCTGCCCGGTTCAATATGTATATCGCTTGCCCGTCCGCGGACAGCGTCGCTAATTACCATATTAACAAGCTTTACAACAGGTCCCTGTTTTTCCTTAAACGCTTCGATCTCAAACAACTTTTTGTGATTTTTGTTATCGTCAACAACATCGAGATTCACATCGCCAACCATATGTTCAAACAGGTCATAGATGATCTCGTCCGAATGATAATACCGCTCAATATGCTCGGTGATATCGCCCTTGGAACACAAAAGAGGCTTTATTTCCATATTCGATATGAGCCTAATATCTTCCAGTGCAACCATATCAAGGGGATTACTCATTGCCAGCACAAAAACATCATCTTCTACACGTACCGGAAACACCCCGTAATGCTTCGCTTTTTCATAGGGCAGTATTTTTGCGACGCCCTCTTCATCTATCTCTTCATTCTCAAGATCTACGATACGGAAATTATACATTGAGGATAGAACTTCCATAAATGCCTTTTCCTCGATAAAACCCATGTCCACGAGTAGTTCGTGAAGAGGTTTCTTTGCCCCGATCTGCTTGTCTTTGGCTTCACGAAGCTGATCTTCCGTAATAAGACCTTTTTCAATAAGTGTTTCAACCAGCGTTTTCATGTACTACCTTTTGCATTTTTCCAGTAGTTCTTTTATCTTTGAAAGTAGAACATGCAGATCAAATGGTTTAAGAATAAACGCGTCTGCACCTATTTCTTCAGCTATAACTGCACCGTCTTCATATACCTTACCGCTTATCATTATAACAGGAATCCCGCTAAATTGTTTGTGCCCCCTGATCGTTCTCACTAAAGTATATCCGTCCATTCCTGGAAGCATAATATCCATTACAACAATGTCCGGCTGTTCTGTCTTCAACTTCTCAATAATATCCGTTCCTTCATTGCAAATTGCGACATCATACCCTTCTGAGGTAATCCGTGATTCCATTACTTTCAATAAATTGCTGTCGTCTTCGATGATAACTACTTTTTTTGCCATTTTTGATCAACCCTTTCCTTACTACTCTCCTAAAGCTTTTTTTACTTTGAGTAATAAATCATCTGCTTCGAACGGTTTTGCGATAAAGCCTTCAGCCCCCATCTCAAATGCTTTCTCTTCTTTTTCTTTATCAGGGAATGCGGTAATAAATATTATAGGGATCGCAAACGTATCCACTGATTTTCTTAAATTCTCAAAAACAGTAAACCCGCTTCCCGCGGGAAGCATCATATCAAGAATAATGAGATCAGGTTTTTCGCGGTGCGCGATAGAAACTGCGGACAATCCGTCACAGGCAACGCATATATCATAATTATTTGCTTTTAATCTGCTTGCCAGCAGTTTTGCAATGTTAAGGTCGTCGTCAACTATCAATATTTTTTTACTCATCTTTCGTAACTACTCAGGTACCCTGTATAGTATTGGCATAAAGGGTTTGTCGGCAATGGCATCAGAGAGAACTCCAATGGGATTAACAGAGTTCTTTTTTGCGGTTGATATGTAGCTGCGGATACGGC
>JAVCCP010000060.1 GCA_030765405.1 Candidatus Ancaeobacter aquaticus
CTTACCATGGCTTCGCATAATTCGTTACCTCCTTATACGCATGGTTTGGTTCCGTGCCGGTGGTTAGCCATTACACGTGCTGGATTGTCCAGCTTGCTTATATTAGCTTTTCTTGGCGCACTCATATACCATCCTTTTTTTATATTACAAAATAGTATCCTACCTGATATTCACCCTTGCTACAAACAAAAAAGAACCGGGTAATCTCACGGATTTTCCCGGTGCTGCATATATTTCTATTCCAACAATCAGCAATACTATTTCCCGTATAATACTTTTAACTGCTGCATTGTTGGATTCTTTTCATAAAACTCGCCCTGAGGACCTATATATCCATTTTCAGTCTTCTGAAGCACGATCGGCGTATAGGTTCCATCAGCACTAGGAACGTTAACAACAACTGTCTGCTGAGAATCAGCAGTGGCAGTTGGCTCTACAACTACTGTTTCAGGAGCAGCTACTACGGGAGGTGAAACAACCATATATCCTGATGGGTTACTTCTATAATAAGCTCCACTAGAATAATAGTATCTGTTATTATTAACACTAAAAGTCCTGTATCCTGCAGGGAGGGTTCTGATAACGGCACCTCGAGGAGGGTTTACCATAACATACCCGCCTACTCCCCTTCTATAATAGCACCCCTCACCATAATAAAAACCCAACCCGCCTATAGAAATATTCACATAATTTTGTGGTATGTTTCTGACGCTTCTATAATGACGTTTGTGGTGTGGATTACGGTGATGACTTTTATGATGTTTCTGGTGTTTTTGAGGTTGATGGTGCGAATGCTGTGAGCTTTTTTTAGACTGCGACCACCCTGCCGCGAATACTGTGTTTGCACCTACAAGAAACGTTGTACTTAATAGTGCAACCGTAAAACACTTGCTTATACACTTTGTCCTGCCGTTCATGTTCGCCTCCTTCTGCTATCAATGCGTTCGGTTACATTATTAGACAAGGATAGATGTTAAAATGTTCCTTTTATTTATTTCTCTACACACTTTCTATTCGCTTCGCAACAACATATCAGATCATCGGTCAAACCATGAAGGCTAATTGATATTTTCTCAGTGCTTTATCCTGTACCTTCGCCTCCTGAACATATGTACTTAATTCAGCCCAGAATTCTTTACTGTGGTTTTTGATACGTGTATGCACTAGTTCATGCAGGATAATATAGTCTATTAATATATCAGGAAGTTTTACCATGTACATATTCAAGCTGATATTATTTTTAGCCGAACAGCTTCCCCATCGCGTTTTCTGTCTGCGTATAGAGACTTTATTGTATTGAAAACCATGAAGGACGGATAATTCCTGCAATCTGCCGATAAGCTTTTCTTTTGCTCTGACCGAATCAATCTCTTTTCTGTCAACTGAGCTTGCTTCATACCCTTCTTTCAGTTTCCTTAGTCTTTCGGAATGTTTTTGTATCCACGGTATCTTTGGTTTAATTATACTTTTCGCGCGAGCAAATGACACCCATACGGGGACAGACACGCGTACCGGCTCATTCGGTTTTACCGCAATGCGGATAACACGCGCTCTTTGACTCTTCTTAAAAACAATCTGTCCTACACCTTCAATTTCAACGCACTCAGATCCCATACATCTCCATCACACTGTTAGTCGACAATTTCTGTCTTCACTTCACCCAAAATACCGCCTGAAACTATAAAAAATGGGGACAGCCCTTTTTTTTAGTCTGTGCTCTCAAAAGTGATTTCCATTCCATCATATGCTAACTCTATATTATCAGGCAACTCGGCATTTGTCTTCTCATGTTCTAATCGATGGCACATATGGATGAAATATGTCTGTTTTGGCCGGAGTTTTTCGACCATTTCTACCGCTTCAGCCACATTAAAATGCGTTGAATGTTTTTCATGGCGCAAGACACCGAGAACAAGGACATCTAAATTCTGTAGTTTTTTTATAGATTCCTCGGGAATACCGCTGCAATCAGTGAGATACGCAAAATTATCGAACCGATACCCATTTATCATGATCTTCCCATGACAAATATCGATCACTTCTATAGATATCCCTGAGATACGCACATTGTTTTCAGTCTCAAAGAACTCAATTTTCGGGACACCACCACCGATCTGTGGCGGATTAAATGCGTAGCCAAAAATCTTGTTCAACACCTCCAGTGATTCTTTCGATGCATAACATGGTATAGGATCAGGTTGCAACTCATTATACCTTCTCACATCGTCCAAACCAAAGATATGGTCTGCATGATGATGAGTAAACAATATCGCATCGATTCTCTCTACCTTATAACGTATCATTTGCTGCCTGAAATCCGGTGTTGTATCAATAAGAATGTTCAACCCGTTAGACTCTACGAGTATTGATGAACGAAGCCTGTTATTCTTTGGATTGTTTGATGTGCATACATCACAATCACACGCTATAACCGGTATACCATGAGATGTGCCGGTACCTAAAAATGTTATTTTCATCGCCATGTCCTCTCGTTTCTTATACACCGCGTCGGTGGAAAATCCCACCTACCACGGTGGGTGAAGGGGGTATTTATATTTTTATTGCCAGAGTTGGGCATATCAACTATCCTTTATTATACTTATTAAGGTAAATAAATCATTAATAATATATGCGGTGTTCGTTTTGCGCATTGCAGTTCTCGTTTTTTTCACAAAACGCTAAGCGCTAAAAGCTAATCGCTATTAAATGGAGGCATTATGTTTAGAATATTACGTGCACACATGAAAAAGGTGTTTTGGGTATTAGTGTTTCTTATTATTCCCGCTTTTGTTTTTTGGGGTGTCGGCGGTATGTTTAATGATGAAAGCCGTAAACCTGTCGGACGCGCATTTGGTAAAAATGTTACGCTTTCATCATACCTTAAAACACGTAACGCGTGCATGCTTAATGCGATTATAGTATATGGCAAGAGGTACAATGATCTTGCACAATATTTTGATTTTAACAAGCAGACATGGGATCGCATTGTCCTCCAAGAAGAAGTAAAAAAACTTGGCATTACAATCAGTAATGATGAACTTGCGCTGCAGCTACAGAAATTATTCAGCGTAAACGGTGAATTTAGCAATGCACGCTACCAGCAGTTTATTAAAAGTACCGGTGTTAATCCTCTTACTCTTGAAAAGAATGTCCGCAGTACCATGGCTATCGGCAGACTAACCAGAACAATCGCTGATACCGCTATGGTAACAAAAGAAGAGGTAAATGAAGCCCTCGGACGCATCAACCAGAAACGTACCGTAGATTACGTTCTCCTCAACGATACATCATATACAAAAGATAATATTTATGTGTCAGTTGATGAAACAGAGCGGTACTACACTGAAAACAAACACGAATTCCGTATACCGGAAAAAATAAAAGCTGAATATATCTTTATCAGTTTTGATGCATTTAAAAAACAACACACAGCAAACAATAACGAAGCACGTACATTCTATGACCGGAATAAAGAAGTGTTCACAGATCAGAAAACAAATAAAATACTGCCGTTTAATAAAGTAAAAAATGAGATCGCCATGCGACTTCTCGAACAAAAAGCTGTTGATAGCGCATTTGAAAAAGCCACTGACATATCTATCACACTTCTCCGCAATCCCGATCTCACAAACGCCGCCTTAGAGCATGACGCTGAGATAGAAGAAACCGAATACTTCACGCTTAACCAGGAACTCCCCGGTGTCCCTTCATCGCGTGATTTTATCACTACTGCTTTTGAAACACCGGTAAAGAAGATGAGCAATGCTCTGCGTACCAAAGAAGGATTCTATATCATTATGCCTATGGAAAAGAAAGCGTCCTATATTCCAAAGCTTGAAGATGTAAAAGAAAAAGTTGCTGAAAAGTTGCAAAACAAGAAAAATACAGAGCTACTTTCCAAGAACGCTCAGAGCATCAGAGATCAGCTCGACGATAAAGTGAAAAAGGAAAAGCTTCCCTTTACTGACGCAGCTAAATCACTTGGACTCAACGTATCAAAAAGCACACCGTTTAAATTAAATGAAGAGGTTAAAGAGCTCACTGCATCAATTAAAGAAAATGCATTTAAGACATATAAAAATACTGTCGGAACGCCAGTGAGGACAAAAGACGGTTATGTTGTCGTATACGTCGATACTGTTGAAACACCCCAACTGAGCACATTAGAAGATCAGAGAAAAACTGTCAAAGACGAGTTATTAAATATTAAACGAGATAAAGTGCTTTCACAGTGGTATCGGTCACTCTACAAAAAAGCAAAAGTCGTTGATCTCACAAAGAAGAGAAAAATTCCTATAAATAACTCGTAATATCTTCGGGATATTTAATGTTTCTCCACCGCCCCGATAAATCGGGGCGGTGAGAGGTGACAAGCAGTGAGGATAATTCAAAGCAACCTATAAGCCAATAATGTCTGCAGTTCTGCCACATTTACTGCAGGCATTTTCTTTTATCCCAATTTTCTCAGCAGCATATCCCGACCGAGATACAAGAAGGCTTGAACAATCCGGACAATAGGTACTATCCCACGAACCACCACCAACGTTGCCAAGATATACATACATCATTTTCTCTTTTGCTATTTTGTATGCCTCTTCCAAAACAGAAACAGGCGTTGGCGGGAGAGATAATTTATAGGTTGGAAAATACCGTGAAAAATGGAGCGGTACAGACGGACTCAAATGATCACATATCCAGTCGCGTAACTTTTCAAAATGCCCCGGGGAATCATTCAGTGTCGATATGACTAAATTGGTTATTTCAACATGACAGCTGTTTGCATAACACATTTCGGCTGTACGGAGTACCGGGTCTCGTGATGCACCACACATATCTTTATAAAAGCTATCGTCCATTGATTTGATATCGATATTTACTGCATCTATATAAGGAAGAAGCTCTAAAAGCGGTTCTTCCTTAACATACCCGTTTGTTACCAACACATTCTTTAAACCTTTGCTTCGCGCAATTTTAGATGTTTCTTTGACATACTCATACCATACAAACGGTTCAGTATAGGTATATGCGATTCCAAAAGATCCTTCTTTTTGTGCGGTTTCCACTATTTTATCCGGCAACACCTCTTCTGAAGGAGCATCAGGATTTTGAGATAATGTCCAATTCTGACAAAACGTACAGGCAAAGTTACACCCCTTTGTGCCAATACTTAAGATCTGATGCCCCGGATAAAAATGATAGAGCGGTTTCTTTTCGATCGGGTCAAGGCCACACGAGGTAATCTCTGCATAGATCGCGCTGTATAACACACCGCTAACATTTCTTCTTACTTTACATAAACCGCTTTTGCCTTCATTAATAACACAATTATGCGGACAGAGCCTACAGCGCACAATCTTGTTATCAGTTTTTTCGTAAAATAGCGCTTCTCTCATAAACTCTCCGTAATGCAAGCAAACTATATTAATTATCAATAACCTCAGGAATCATTAACCCTGCACCAGATAAAACTGTTATCTCAGGTTCTGAATCGAAATTACTTCTCTCTTTTTCTAATGCTTCATCGATTGTTTTAGCGTAGATAAACTCCGTTTTATCGACATCGCTTTTCGGTAAGTCCGAAACAAGATACATCCTTACATCAGTTGGTAATAAATGCCAGAAACCGATCTTACAGGTTATATCATTTACAACACAGAGTCCTCCTATACCGTGAGAACACGCACCCACACAGATGATTGCCCCACCCTTTCGTACAATAAGCGCGGCAGGAGGAATAATTTTTATCAGCTGGTACAAATTAATCGCTTCCGGAAAACCTTCACTCGTTACAACAATATCCGCCGAACTGGTCTTTACATGCCCTATCTCACGACACTGTTCCGATCCGAGACGCTGTGCAAAAACTGGATCTCCCGCAAAAACCCCTGCAACGGTCTTATCAGGATTCATCACCACGTTTACCATAAAACTTTTTCCGCACATTTCGGCAGATTTCTCTATGTGGTCTCTAATAATATTATTTTCATTTTTCCCTAACTGTACGGACGGATGGTTCATCATAAAGTGATTTTTCGCAATACTTGTTATATCGGCACATCCCGGAAAGATCGCTTTAAGACCTCCGGAAAAACCTGCAAGAAAATGCGGTTTTATCTGGCCGATCAGTATGCTTATATCCGCATCTTTTACAACACGGTGTATCTTTATCTTATTTTCTAAAGATGCGCTATATACGCACAGTGCGCGTCCAAGCGCAGTATAGCCAATCAATGCTCTGACACTTTCAATGTCTCCTTTTACAAAAGATAGAATTATTTTGACTATTTTCTCCGGCATTGCCACAAGAGAACGAGCAAAATGCTTTACCGCTTGTTTCAAAAAATACTTTCTCTCTTTTGAAGGAATAAAACCTACAACAGTCAAGCTCTCATTATCTCGTGAATTGTGATTAATAACACGATATTGTTGGCACATCTCTTTATTGATACCGATAGAAGCAGGATCAGAACATTGGTGATTACCATTTGCAATAATAATCGTCACATTACTTATAGGGACATACGAGAGTTCGCTCAACACTGATCGCAAAACCTTCTCCTGCGGAAATAATCGCGCTGAATCACTCACAATGATCGCAACCTTATCGGTCTTTTGCACACATTCTTTTAAAGGAATACTGTTAATAGGATCTTTGAGGCTGGCTATAACATTTTGTTCGATATTTTCAATAGTAGGAAGAGAGTTACATGTGTATATGATGACATTATTTGATGGTGCGGACCATTGTATGTTTTCTTTACCGTACGGTATTGAGAGTTCGCTCATGGGCATTATTTCTTTGCTGTTGCAATGATAAGCATAACCGGCATACCCTTAAAACTTTTCTTATGGGTAATCGGTTCAAACCCGATCTTACCAAAGAGATCTTTGAATTGACGCGAATTAAGATGATGCACATCACCTTCAATGAATGTTACGATACCATCATAAATCATTCCACCAAGAACGTTATCCTTGTACCCGTCAACAATAAGCGCTTTTCCCCCCGGTTTTAAAACACGGTACATTTCTCGGGCAACTTTCTCTTGGTGCGGATAATGATGAAATGAATTCGAGCAGGTAAGGTAGTCAAATGAGTTATCCGCATACGGCAAATGCTCTGAATCAGCTATTTTTATTTTCATTCCTTTAATGGCATCACTATAATGGAGGTGTTCTTCCCTTTTACCCATAGCGTGTTTGATCATTTCATGCGAAAGGTCAATACAGCAACAGGTGCTCTCCGGTGATTCAGCTGCAAACCTAAACGCGAGGACACAGGTCCCGCAACCGACATCAAGTATGTGGTGCGACGCGACAAGATCGATCTCTTTCATGATAAGGTCATGTGAATGTTTAAAAAGTATGTGCTGTAAAATACTGCTATCGTACCCTGCAGCCCAACTGTTAAATTGATCTTTTGCCGCTTTTCTTATATTCTTTGATCGCGTAATATTTTTTTCAGTCATAGGTACTCCCTGCGTAACACTATTACATTATTTTCGGCTATTATGAGATAATATCTTTAAAATCAGTGAGACCACTTCTTCACGTGCAAAGGGTTTCTTTATATAATATTCGTTGCATCCATGCTGAAAAAACTCTATATCACAATACTGCTCGTCCTCATCAAACTGCCCGCTCATGAAAACATATTTTGAATCAGGGCTTATTTTCTTTATTTCTTTGGACACATCGACACCATGCATTCCCGGTAATATCAAGTCGATAAAAATCAGGTCATAATGCACCGTAACTATTTCTTGTTTTTTTCATTCAAGGCTTTCCGTGTAACTTCTAGGAGCTCACCCTTTGCAAATGGCTTATATAGATAATATGTTTTCCCACCTGCTTGAATAAATTCTGCTTCTTTAAATATCGGGTCCGTTTCAAAGTTTCCCGTCATAAATATCTGTATCGAATCAGGACTGATAGCCGTTATCTCTTTACACGTCTGGACGCCATCCATACCCGGCAAAACAAGATCAACAAATATAATGTCATATTTATTTTTCTTTATCTTTGCAAGTGCTGATTCAGCGTCATACACAACATCGATCGCATACCCCTCAGGGCCAAGTTCTTTTTGAAACGCGGTGCCAATAATCGGAGTATCATCAATTACCAGTATTTTTTCTCCAGCCATAACCGTATCTCCCCACATTAGATATCGCTTGATATCGTTTTTTTACCCAACAAAACCCCTGCGGCTCTCGTTAATTCGTCCGCTTCAAGTGGTTTCCTTAACCATGTTTCAACACCGCCCGCAGCAATAAATTCATCTAGATATTTGACTATTTCCCCCGGATAGCCGGAAATGAGCATTACAATAGTTGCCGGCAGGATTTTTTTTACCTTTTTGCACACTTCAACCCCATTTGTTCCCTGCATAACCAGATCAGCAAATACCAAATCAGGTTTTTCTGCCCGAACAATGTTGAGCGCTTCATCTTCGTTTATCGCGGTAAAAACAATATATCCTGCTTTCTCCAGTTCTTTTACTGATGCGCGGAGTACAATCTTTTCATCGTCTACAACTAATATTTTCTTCTTACTCATACACCCCCCTCATTATCACCGACATAACACTATATTAATTCAAAGCAGGCAATCGCACAATAAATACCGTACCTTTACCAACATTACTTTTAACGGTAATTGTCCCGCCGTGATTTTTCACTATAGTATTCGTAACTGAAAGACCGAGCCCAACACCTTTTCCCGGTCGTTTCGTTGTAAAAAACGGATCAAATATCTTATCCAGACTTTCTTTCTTGATACCACTGCCCGTATCTGAAAAAACTAATTCTATATACTTTCTCTTTCCTTCCACAATAACCCGCGTGCAAATAGTAAATATACTTCTTTCTGACATCGCATCACAGGCATTATTTATAATATTTAACACCACCTGCTGCAATTTACTGGTATCCCCTTGCACTCGAGGCATACTTTTACAATATTGTTTTTTTATTTTAATTCCTTTTATTTGTAATTGATGCGAGCTAAAACTTAAGGTGGTATCAATAATTTTATTACAATCCACCTTGCTTTGCGCACCTTTTGATTGCCTGACAAACGCATTCAGGTCACGGATTATCTGCGACATATGTTCGCATGCGTTTTCCATTAGCTTTAAATCTTTATATTCTTCAGAACCCTTATTCTTTTCGTTCATGTACGCTCTTAGAAGGCCAAGGACACCGGTAAGTGGACTATTTAATTCATGGGCAACACCCGCCCCAAGCTGTCCAAGCGCTGCAACTTTCTTTGTTTCTATAAGCTGATCTTGCGTTTCTTTGACCTTTCTGTACGCTTTATACAGTTCCTTCGCCTTTAGCTTCGCTACTTTTGCAGCTGTCACTGTTTCTATGAGCTGCTTATCTTTTTTCTCCAGTTCAAGACGCTCCGTAACATCTCTGAAGAATCCTACCAGATAGTCATGAGTCCCTATATTCACTACCGTACCTGTCACATCGGCATAAAATACCGTACCGTTTTTTCTTTTTACCGGAACATTTGGTGCTGATGTTGTTTCACTGCGGACCATTTTTTCGAACTGATTAATAACATACGGCAGGTCTTTCTTTGGATGCAAGTCTTTTACAGATGTCTTTAATAGTTCATTTTTCGCATACCCGGTCATACTGCACATTGCCTGATTAACGTCAATGTGCTTCTTGCTTGCCATATCAGCGACAACAATGCCCTCTCCGGCACAGTCGAAGAGCGCCCTAAAACGTTCTTCAGAGTCCCGCAACGCGTCTTCAGCCTCTTTTTGTTCTGTTATATCCCTGAAAAAACCTACCATATATTCATTATTGAGAATGGACATAACGGCTCCAGTTACATCAGCATAAAATGTCTTTTTGTTTTTCTTCAATACAAGCAGGTTTCTGGCAATATTTATCTCTCCTGTAGACAGTTTTTCGAACTGTTCCAGCATATACGGCCCATCAACCTTAGAGTGAATGTCCGTAACTTTCATTTTGCTTAACTCTGCGGCAGAATATCCCAGCATTGTGCATATCATTTTATTTGCGGCAATAAACTTGTGTGTTTTTGCGTTTGCAATAAGGATACCTTCTACAGCGCTGTCAAAAAGTGTTCTAAAACGCAATTCTGACTCCCTCACTGCTTTCTGCGCTTCTTTTTCCTCTGAAATGTCACGGACCGTCGCCTGCAGCATTCCTTTTTCTTTATAATCCATCCGCGTCAAGAGCACCGTTGCATAGAATTCTTTCCCGTTCAATCTTTTATGTGTCCATTCAAAGAAATGTGATCCTTTCTTAAGCGCAATTGACATCATTTTCTGGGCTTTTATAGAAGATAACTGACCGTCAGGCTGATATTCTGACGATAATGTCGAGGGATGTTGTTTGGTGAATTCTTTTTCATCCTTACAGGAAAAGATTTCGATCGTTGACTGATTTCCCGACAGAAATCCTTTTTCCGGCGTGAGCGTCATGATCGCATCACGTGAAGAATTAAAAAGTGTTTTATAGCGTATTTCACTGTCAATTAATGCTTTTTCTGATTCTTTACGGAATGTTATGTCCCTCACAATAGCGATCATATATTCTTTATCAAGCACGGTATAACTGACATTGTTCTCTACAGGAAATTCTGTCCTGTTTTTGCGTGTATGGATCCCCTCTATTATCATCGAAGGTTGATTTAGCATTTGTTTTCTCAACGACTTTAGCGCTTTTAGCGAAGGAATCGTTCGGGGAGTAACGTCCATGACTCTTTTCTTTAGAAGCTCATCTCGCGAGTACCCCAAGGATCTGCACGCTTCTTTATTGACATCATAAAATTCAGCGGTACTTGGATTTATTATAAATACAGAGTCATTAGATTGATCAAGAAGATTTTTGAAGAGCAGAAGTTTCTCTTCAGCTTTTTTTCTGAACGTTATATCTTCAAAACTCTCAATACCGCCTATTACCGTACCGTTTTCATCTCGATAGACATCAACATTTTTTGCTATTGTTAGAAGCTCGCCATCTTTTCTTTTTATAATACATTCTTTTCCATAGATCGGTTTTTTTATTTTATCATTTAAGAGGGCACACTCTTCTTTGCAGGGGTAATAGGTAAAATAAGTACACTTTTTTCCAACAACTTCAGAAGCGCTGTATCCGGTAATCTCATGTGCTCTTCTATTCCACGATTGCACCTTTTTATCCAGCCCAACCGTAAATATTGCGCTTGGGGTAACATTGTATAACTGTTCAGCATGCGCTTTTTCTCTTCTCAATTCATTTTCTGCGTGCACCTGTTTTGTTATATCTTCAACCAACTCAATCGCAGCAATGACGGACCCTTTCTCATCTTTTATGGCTGAAGATACAACACGGTAATGACGCATACCTTTGGCGGTCGGTGTATCAGAAATCGCTTCGTGAACTTTCCCGTCCTTGAGCGTTTTATGCGTCGGACAGAAAGAACAGATATGTTTTCTGGGCGGAACATTAAACCCCTCGTAACATAGAGGTCTTTTTGCGACATTTACTTTCGGAAACCACTTTTTCATCTGAGCATTCAGCGTCAGGATCTCCATCTCGGGACTTATGACGGAAACACCAATACCGATATTTTCAACCACATTTCTGAATTTCTGCTCTGATTCCCTTAACTCATTTTCTATCTGTCTCTGTTTGGTTATATCATTGACGATAGTAACAAATCCTAGTATTTGCCCCTTCTTTACTATGGGCATTCTTTCTGTCTCAATAAAATATTCCCTACCTTTGATTCTCAGGTGTTCCTTTCGAATTATGCATTTCTTATTTCTGAGCATTTGACCATATTCGTCGAACACCTTTTTGGGGAGAAATGGAAATACTTCAAATAGAGTTTTCCCGATTGGACTACCGGATAAAAGACCAATCTTCCTGTTATATTTCAAAAATGCACTACTTATGAACTGTATCCTATGATGAGTATCCGTAATGTGGAACATGATCGGAATTACGTGGATGACATCTTGAGCAAACCAATTGGGATGTGCTGTCTTATCTTTCTTTGCCGGTTTTTGTTGCGAAGATCGTTTTACCATAGTAGCTCTTTTACTTTTTATACTGTTTCCGTATATGATCTATGCGGGGAACCACACCACGCATCAAGCGCCCGAGTATATCTGCACCGGTAATAATTCTTTTTTCTTCAAGCCAGTATAAAATCAGATCATTATCGATAACATCGTCTTCCGCATGTTCTTTATGCACCTTAAGCTTTTTTATCACATCGCCTAATTTCATTTGTAATGATTTTACAATTATCGGCCGGTGACAATACCGGTACGGATTAGGTCGATCTTTTTCATACATCGCATGACGTAAAAAACCGTCTGCGTCCAAACACATGAGAGGCTCATTCTCTTCGGTTGTAATAATAACCCATTTCTCTTCTGAGGCATGTATTTTCTGTAAAAATGGATCATTATGTGATTTTTTAAATTCAGGAAAACTCGGTAACCCGTCAACATCAGGAAGACTTATAATACTCTCTGGGTTAATAAATTCCCCTTCCTGCGATGTAAATATATCATCTAATGCGAGGAAATTAATTGCGCCAACACCTTCCATATGACTGATGTCAGATGACTCTGCCTGAGCATGTTTTTTTATTAATATTTTTAACTCTTCTTCCTCAAAGTAATCGATACCTTCTTTACCTAATAGTTTATCCAGTAAAATAGCAGTCGGTCTCGCAACAGGATAGAGAAGTATTTGATAGAAACGAACCATAGGGACAAGAAGCGCTCCAACTCTCAGTGCATGCCGGGTAAGATATGCCTGCGGCATGATCTCACCAAAAATAGTGATGACAAACGTTGAGAAAAGAAACGCCCATACACCGGTAAGCACTGAATCAGTAAATAATGTCAAGAGTACGTTAGCGCTAACATTGCCCCAAAGCAAGGTGCTCAGCAAAAAGTTTGAGTCTTTACGCAGTTGCATTATTTTTATTGCTTCAGGATCTTTTGCTTCAGTCTCAACTTCAAGCTTTAATCTGCTTAATCCAAAAAAACCTATGGTAAGACCAGAAAACATTGCTGATTGAGATAAACAAACAAAAATCCCAATCCATAACATTATCGTCATATATTTCTCTTTCCCTAAATACTTACATTACTATTTTAGCCCAACAGCTTTTTCCCACTCAGTTATGGTCATATCAAGCATGTTTTTAGCTTTCATATTCTTTGGGATAGCGTTTTGTGCAAGCACAACATACGGAGTACACACTATCGCGCACCCGACATATCCTTCAGGAATCCACTCAGTTCTGTATCCGACAAAAATCTCTTTATATTTAACATTATTGTCATCTCCGCATCGTATATTCTATTTCATTAACAGGAATCTATCAAACAAATTAATAGTATTGTTATACCAATGCGATAATGTCCTCTTTTACCAAAGTTAATATTAATATAGAGGGCACTGGAGCAGCTATCCCTGAACCATCAACATTGCTTATACTTTTACCGTTTGGACTATATTTATATTTGAGAAAAAGAAAAGCCATCATCAAAGACTAAGCTTAAATAGTATAACCAGAAGTTCTTGGCAATCGATTGATTAAGATTTAAGAAATAGAAGTATTTTTGGTTCTTCGATCAACATGTTTTATAGTCCCCGCATATATTCGTTTCGTAAGTCTATCTTTCCACTCAACGCATCATCAATAAGAGTAACGAAGTTACCTTTATCATGAGGGAACCGTCCTTCAATGGGTAAATAATTTGACGCGTGATTAGTGCGAAATATTGTTTTCTCTAATTCTAAGCCGGATATTATGTCTCGCGTTTCCCGTAACAATTCCTGCGCATTTAATTCTTCAAACTCTCCGGTTTTCATTTGGCCATAAAGAGATGTGCCCGGAACAAGCATGACAGACAAAAACGAAAGATACCGCGGCTGCATTTTATTTAATGCGATTATGGTATCTCTCGCATGTTGGTTAGAATATTTTTTTCCTCCTAAACCCAAAAGAACAATTACTGAAGATTTTATTTGTGCATCGTTTGCTTTTTTTACCGCTTCAATCATTTCATTTGCCGTTGATTTCTTTTTACAGCGACTTAGAATTTCCTGATTACCGCTTTCTAGTCCAATATATATTAACCTTAATTTATTATCATATAATTCCTTTAATTCTTCGCTACTTCTTTCAGTAATATTATATCCGTTAGCATAACTTGCAATTCGTGTTGTTTTAGGAAACACTTCGTGGATTTTCTTTAAGATAGGCACAAGAACATTATTACCTACAACTAATACATCTCCATCTATCAAAAACACTCTTCGCGTATTCTTATATCTTTTACCACCTTTTTCAATGTCGGAGTAAATTTCATTAAGTGGTTTTAGATGAAATGGTTTTCCAAGGTATGCACCACAAAAAGTACATGTATTTGATGAACACCCTGTTGTTACCTGGAGAAGAAAACTATCCGCTTCTGCAGGAGGTCTTATGATCGGTTCTATTAATGCCATACACATCCTTTTCTGCTATTGTACCATAAAAAAAGAGTCGGGAAATTAATTCCCGACTCTTTTTCACATCTATGTAAATCAACTACTTACTTTTTTTTCTTTGCTGCCGGTTTCTTTTTCGCTACAACTTTTTTCTTTGCTACCGGTTTCTTTTTCGCCACAACTTTTTTCTTCGCTGCAGGTTTTTTCTTTACTGCTGGTTTCTTTTTCGCTACAACTTTTTTCTTTACGACTTTTTTCGCTACAACTTTTTTCTTCGCTGCAGGTTTTTTCTTTGCCTTTGCCTTTGCCATTATAACCTCCTTTATTTGGTTAATGGTTAAAAGGTATTTCCTTTTCCTTCAAAATACATTTTAGCATTGTTACGTATTTTTGTAAATAAATATTAACTTTTTTTGTTTTTATAAAAATATTTTTTGTTTGCAAAATTATTTTTGAAATATTTCTATTATTTTTTAGAATGTTACGCCAACACGAAACGTTAATGCTAACGCATTTGGCGTTTCGCCTGTTCCGCCGGGACGAATAATAAACTGCGCATCAGGCTGCACAAACATCCAGTCGTTAACCATAACACGATACGTGAAGTCTATTGAGATTTCATACGCACGCGGCGTAAGACCAATGTCGCGATCATGATCTCTCAAATCACTACTCCATTTTCCGTACGCAATGTTTACTCCGGCAAGATCGTGATCGCGTGAAGGAATAAGACCACGATATATCACGCCTGCATCAATAAATAAAGGAAACTTGTTTGTGTCCCCAGGTGCGAGCGTTAAAACTGCAAACGGATAAAGCCCTTGATAATTGTGCGGTCCACCTTCACGATAAATCATCTGATCGACATGTATATACATTCCGTAATGTCCCTTATGTTCAGCAGCAGGTAAGGAAGATAGCGCATACGACCCCCCTTTTACATCACGATAAAAATCTTTTGCTGAACCCGTATGCCAGTACCCGCATAATTTATAATGTCCCGGTAATCCTTTTGCTCCTTTTTCCGTGTTCGGATTATAGCTGAGCTCCTGAAGAAAAAGAATTCCGCGATGAAGCCTCAATGAAAAATCCATACCGTGCGCACTTAATCTTCCGACATTCGGGTCACCGTTATAAATACCGCTTAATGATTGTATGTTTTTTGTTACATGCACTTTTGCTCTCGCTCCCCATGTTGCAGTAGGATAAGTTGAAAACGGAAAGTTAATCGGTACAGCGATAGGGTTTCCATCTATTGCATTACTCACAAATATCCAGTAAAGCGGTGATGACGCAAAATCGTCTCCTGCTGCTAAACGGCCAACTTTTACATTTACTTTTTCATCAAACATATCCTGTTCAAAATAGAGCGAATATAACCGCACTTGTTCGCTGCCAAAAATACTTGATACCGTAAATGTATTACCGATAACATCACTTGAAAGGTTTCGCCCCGCACGATAGATTCCTGACACGTGAAACTGCAATCCTTTTAATTGCAATATTTTTTCGAGATCAGCATTAAAGTCCGCTCCGATCGAATGATTATACCGCGCACCTTTCATTCTACCGCCAACAACATTTGAATTCATGTCACCAACATAACTTGAAAGAACAGTAATACCATCTTTCTTGAGCTTGTCCCGAGCGCCCCACCAGTTCCCTGTCATATTCTTCCACTCAAACGCAGGGGTGGTTACCGGGTTGAACCACGGTGACGCGTCTTGTTTTATGTTCGGCACCGTAGGAGACCAGATGAATTCATAATCATCCTCCGCCGGTTTTTCAGCGTCAACACCGTCTATCGAATCATTTACCGCCTCATTCACACCGGTTAATTTGTTCGGCATGGTCTCATCAGAAGCGCTGTCAAATATGTCCTGCATTGTCTCGCTTCCCGTATCCTCTTTTTGTTTCTGAGTATCTACGTGATCACACGCTTCCACAGGACTTTCTTGTGGCTCATATTTTACATCTGCGGATACTCCAGATACTGATACACCTATAAAGCATATGCCCACAAACATCGCACCCAATACATATTTTTTCATTTATGATTCCTCCTGTTTTAATAATTACTATTTCTTCCCGTGTTATTATGTATGCTTAATAGCTCTTTACTAAAATTCTTTTTCGCTATCAGTTTCTCGAGTGATATGTGCATTCTGTATTTCCAGTAATGATGCGGATTTGCCGGGTTGTTTATCTGTTCGGCTTTTGGATCTCCTGGATAACGCAGTTCCTGACTCATAGCAAGAATATCCTGTATGGGAAAGATCGCCCACATTGACGGTGACTCAAGATGTCGCACAATAATATCCTGACTTATCCACGATTCACAGTAAAGCGGTGCTTCACCATGATGCCCTAAAATCTCGTTATAGTATTTTTGAGTTGTTTTACGGTTTTCTTCCCACCATGCGCGTATAGTTGACATGTCATGACTTGACGTTGTGCATACTGTAAGGTATCCATACTCATGCGGATACCCAAACATTCTATCTGATTCCTGAGGCATGCGTTGAATACACAACCCAAGAATATTAAGCTCTCTCATTACGGAAGGAACACAATTCGGTATCATACCTAAGTCTTCACCTGCTATAAGCATTCGGGAAGCATCTTTTATTATCGGTAACTTTATCATCGCCTGCTCACGCCAAAACTCTTCTTGTCGATGATAAAAATAGTCCATGTACAGCTCTTGTAAAATATTTTTCAGCCATACATCTAAACAATTATACGAATACGTGTTCATCATATTTATCCGAGGATGAAAACCGTCTTTGTCTTGATCTTTAAATAGGATTATGTTTGTAACCAGAGCAAAAAGCCCTTCTCTTAACTTTTCTTTTTTATCTTTTAAATCTACGGGGATATCATCCGAGGCGGTAATATGATTTACAATTTTTTTCTGAGAATTGTATTCAGGCTTTAATCTAAAACAATTATTCTTTTCTGTCTCAAGATATTCAGCTTTCACGCGATCAGTATCTTCACCAAACAACTGTCTCAAAAGTTCAGTAGTAATATATGGCTGACACAACCGATTGAAATCCCATATACCCTTGGCTTCCAACTCTTCTCTAAATAACGGTATCGCTGGATTAAAATGTCCCATTATTCCCGTTACCGCATCATGAGGGATTTCCCATATCCTAAAAAACCCGAGAACATGGTCAAGCCTGATCATTTGAAAATAGTTTGACATAAGGGTAAAGCGCCATCGCCACCATATATAATTCTGATATGCCATTTCATACCAATTATACGTAGGAAACCCCCAGTTTTGCCCTATGTCTGAAAATGGATCAGGCGGCGCACCGGCATTTTGTTTGAGATTAAAAAGCGATGGATTCGTCCAACATGAATCACTGCATTTATTTATACCAATAGGAATATCCCCTTTTAAGACCACCCGTTTGCGCTGGGCATATTGCGACGCTTCTAAAAACTGTACATGCAAATGATATTGGACAAAATAATAAAACGCTACCTTATCATACTCTTTAAATCGCGGTGCATTGAGTGCGGTTACCTGCTTTTCATTAATACGCGAGTGATCTCCCCAGGTATTGTAATCGCTCGTGCCCTGTAGATCGCGCAAATAACAAAATGCCGCATATGGTTCCAACCAATATGAATTTTCCCTATAGAATTTCTTAAACCCTGCTGACTGTAAACATTTATTTTTTTCTTTGATAAATATCTCGCGAGCATACCGCAGTTTTAGAGATATCACTTCTTCATAATGCACATGATCGTTTTCATTTAATATTTTCTGATGTTTTTTTATTTCTGCACTCATAGCACTTGAGAGCGTGCCTATAGACTGAATACGTAAATAGAGAGGGTGCAAGGCAAACACTGACAGCCCGGAATACGGGTAGGAATCCCACCAGTTCATATTGACCGATGTATCATTAACCGGTAAGAGCTGCACGAGCTTCATTCCCGATTGAGATACCCAATCAACAAGCAGTTTAATATCAAGAAACTCACCAACACCAAAACTGTTTTTAGTCCTGAGCGAAAACACCGGCACAGCAACACCGGCACCTCTCCAATTTTTTTTGTGTCGGAAATTGTTGTTTGTTACCACTATATATCTTTTAGAATCTTCATGTAATGAAACCAGTGACTGGCGAGATTCTTTTTCTCCGAGACCATGTATGAAATAGATACTGCTCAAGACTCTGTTATCTGACCCTTCTTCATAGACCAGCACTTTCCCCTTTTTATCTTTAATAATATATTTATAGCTAAACGGGATATCTTCATTCCCAAGCACAACATCAACTACCCACAAAGGATAGTGCTCAGCATGTAAGGGTAGTGCTTTTTTTGGATCCCATGAACCCAGAGCAGGTACGCTACCAACCACATATATCGAATGGTCATTATCAACACGTGGTGCAACGACTTGTAGCCTCACAACAATTGCGGGGAGGGGGGTTCCACCCCTTTCATCACCCTTCTGACGAATATGTGATACCCGCTGCTGGTTATGTCTTTTATATAGCACGTCAGTGAATGCTGAGGTAAGCATTATATTCTCTGTATCACTTACATCACGCCATGAGTCACGCATATCAATATAGTGCATGTTTCTCAAAACCACACTGATTTCTTTACCGGATACAAACACGCGGTTATTACTAGCTTCCCATCTCACTGTACCGTTATCACGCCGAATAATATATTTATATTCAAACAATTTGCTGTGTTCTTTTGATAGCATCACTTCAGTCTTCCATTCGTCACCGGGAAAATATGTCATCGCGTTTGCTTTTTTTATGTCCCAACTACCAAGCTCAGGATGTGACCCGACCAAAAATACCTGTTCCCCCCATACAGTGTGACAGGTACAGGTAAAACGCATTTTTATCTTGTTTGATTTTTGCACACGGTTTGAATGTGCTGCACTAGTTTTTTTCTTCATACACATGCCCCAAATTAATATATGGTCTTATGCCGCTATTTGTTCTTTATATTCTTCCGGGCCCTTGTCACATACACGCAACACAAGTATCGCGCTTACGATCATACATATACCCCCGGATACAACTCCAAGAGTACGATTATCACCAAGAATATGACCCATAATCCACCCAAAGAAAAGAGAGATGATAATTTCCGGTATTGTGATAAACAAATTAAACACTCCCATGAATACACCCATCTTTTCTGGAGGTAAAACATCGGCAAGAATAGAATAAGGGATAATCATAACACCAGCGTACATTACACCGACACCAGCCATCGCAAGAATAAGCATATATTGATTTTTTATAAAATAAATGCTGATAAGGCCTGTTGCGCCGCATAAGAGACAAAGAATGAATGTTCCTTTACGGGTCAGTATTTTCGTAATATACGGTATTACCATTGACACAAAAAAACAGACAACACCGTACGCACCAAAACACACGCCTGCCCATTCAACACCTTCTATATATACATGTGACCCCTGTTCGGTCGCACCAAACACATGACGGGCAACAGTTACCGGAAAATACATGAACATACAGAATAAACCCATCCATGCAAATACTTGTACCCAGGCAAGCTGTTTCATCGTTGCGGGCATTTTCCCCAAATCTGATACCATCTCTTTAAAGCCTACCATCATTCCGGTCTTTTCATTTCTCATCTTGTTGAATGCTTCCATATCTTCCGGAGGATATTCCTTCGCGGTAAACACTGTCCACAATATACACACCATAAACACGCCTGCGCCGATATAAAATGAAAGTTTTACCACCCAAGGAACACCATGTGCACCAACTGTCTGCGTAAATCCAAAAACATGCTCCAATACATACGGTAACGTTGACGCCAATACTGACCCCATTGCAATTAAAACACTTTGGACAGCATAGCCCTTTGTCATTTGGTTTTTATTTAAATTGTCAGCGACAATTGCGCGAAACGGGCCCATGCTTACATTCACCGATCCATCAAGTATCCACAAAAGTCCCGCAGCCATCCACAAAGCGGCACTATTAGGCATAAGAACAAGTGCACAGGAAGCGAGTATCGCGCCGACAAGAAAGAACGGTTTACGGCGACCTAATTTACACCATGTACGATCGCTCCACCTTCCAATGATTGGCTGGATCAAGAGCCCGGTCATTGGTCCTGCTAGCCAAAGTATTGGTATTTGAGAAGGACTTGCGCCCAAATATTCATATATCGCGCTCATGTTGGCCATCTGCAAACCCCACCCGAATTGAATACCAAAAAAACCGAAACTCATGTTCCAGATTTGCCAAAAGCTCAAGCGTGGTCTTTCCATCTTCGTCTCTCCCTGTTTTATTTATTGTCCGGATTATTATACTCAGGGAGAGATTTCTCACCCCCTTATAAAAAAAAGGAAGAATCATATAGATTCTTCCTTTTTTTTATTTATGTATTCATCGGCATTCTATGATCGTGCCTCGCGTTATGTTTGTAATATTTATCGCTATTATATAGCAATACGAGTGATTTTACAATACAACTTTTTGATTTAGTAAACGTGTTATGCCTATTCCTCTACTGCTTCAAGCGATACTGTTTGCTCCATGTTCAGTTGTTTAACCATATTCTTTCCGCTTGCTTTTGCTTCATACATAAGCGTATCAGCATGCTTAAGCAGCACATCTAAAGTCAACAAATGGTCTACGTCTGACACTGTCACCGCGCCAATGCTTAACGTTACGCTCATTTTCCTCTCTTGCATTATGTCTTCAAATGCTTTTTTTATCCTTTCAACAGCAATAAACGCTTCATCAAAACTTGTTTCGGGATATAATACGGCAAACTCATCTCCGCCGAGACGACCAACAACATCGGTATTTCTTACCGAACGTTTTATGGCTTCTGCGACATCGCATAAAAGTCTGTCTCCTGTCTTATGACCATTGTCATCATTTACTTTCTTAAAATTATCTACGTCAAGATACACAAGCGTCAGGGGATGATGATAACGAAATGCGCGGTTCACTTCATTCTGTGCCATTTCACAAAAAAAACGCCTATTGGCTAACTGCGTGAGAAAATCTGTACGCGCTTGTACTTTTTCTCTGTCTAAAGATTCTTTAAATTCGGATAGAATACGAATAATAATAAGAAAAAACACACCGTTAACAACTATGTTCCAATAAGGAATGAGTGTGTCAATATATGACCGAGACATGACAACATCGCCAATCACCCATGAGACGATACACAACGCCAAAACAAAAACACCAGCGATTGCATTGATATACCACACGGTAAAAAAGAGCGGTATGAGATAAAATACAGTGAACGCGAGCTGCATGTGGGCATATGCATCCATTATTCCGAGGATAGCAACAAGGAGGGCAGATAAGACTAATATTGAATACGGAGAAAAAGATTTTTCTTCTATGCTATTATCTCGGAGTATGTATTTCATCTCGTTTCAGCTCTTATTGCTTCTTTTTTTTGTAATAGGTATCAAGAAGTTTTAGTAATCGCGCAGGTACCCGATACCCTAATTGCATGGCTTTATCTAAATCTTCTTTACACGCATCAAACTTTTTCTTAACACTGTACGCTACCCCTCTATTATAATACGCTTCGGCAAACTGAGGGTTCAAATCTACCGCCTTTGAATAATCCGCAATCGCTTTATCATAGTCTTTTTTCTTGTAATACGAAACACCTCGATTATGATACACAAAAAATATGTTAGGATCTATTTGTATCGCTTTACTGTAATCTGAAAGAGATTCTTCAATATTACTTTTTTTGTATTCTGCAACACCTCGATTACTATACGCAAGCGCACTCTTGGGATTTGCCTCTATTGCGCTGGTATAAGCAGCATGCGCATCATCAACTTTATTCAGCGCCATACATATGTCACCTTTTCCCATATGCACAAGGCTGTTTCGCGGATCAATGGTAAGTGCCTGTGTATAATCATTAAGTGCATTATCATAGTCTTTCATTCCTGCATACACGCTTGCCCGTCCAATATATGATTTTACATAAAGCGGATTAATTGCAATCGCTTTTGTAAAGTCATTGACCGCTTCTGTTGTGCTCCCTGTTGCTGAATAAGTTAATCCCCTATTGTGGTACAGTATTGCGCGGTTAGGACTGCACTGAATAGCGTTATTAAAATCTGAAAGCGCTTTTTCATACTGGCCGGCGTCAAAATGCATGAGCCCTCGGTTATTGTACGCAAGATCAATTTGAGGATTCAATGTTATCGCTGAGGTATAATCACTCATTGCCTTATCATTTTCACCCCATTGAGTGTACAGTAACCCTCGATTATAATATGCGAGCGCGTTTTCAGGATCGTTCTCTATAATCTCATTAACGTGCGCAAACGCTTCTTCATACATACCTTTTTTATACTTGTCGACAACCTCGACAAGTGATGCGTTGTCACTATCGGCTTGTGTACCGCCTTCACAAGCTGCCGTACCGGCAACGCTGATACATAGTAAGAGACATAGATATACCTGTCTTTTCATATTCTCTCAGAACCTCTTATCCCTGTAACACATTCAGTGCTTTTGCATTATCATTTGTTGATAATACCAGTCGCGATGACGATGCGCTTCCTGCAGTAGTCCCAGACACATGCTGCAGATCTATACCGTTTTGGGCAAGCGTCTCACAAAACTCCTGCAGTATGCCCGTTTTATTTTCTAAGTCAACGATCACCACTTCTTTTTCGCTTATAGCGTCATATCCTGCAGCCTTTAAAGTTTCAGATGCCGCATCATTATTATCTGTCACTATAATTACTTCTGCATCACTGGTATTATCCTTTTTATATCCAGCTATTGCTTCAATATTTATTCCTTTTCCTGCCACTAAAGATGCTATTTTTGCCAGACCGCCAATTTCATTCTTTATGACAATAAGTAACTCTTTTGACAAAACTGCATTCTGTCCCATATATACCTCCCTTATTTCGTGGTTCGGTTATCATCATGATTCGGTTATCACACATGGTTATACGTGCTCACCATCACACAGATGAATTATACCCCTACACTCCATATTCTTGAAGATAAATATTATAGATTTTCCCAGATTGCGTTCATATTGTTGAAAATATTTTTTTGCTTTATCGTTATTTATTGATATACTGTTATATCTTATGAAAACATCTATTCTTACGATAACATTAAATCCGGCTATCGATAAAACACTCATCGTTCCACATTTCAAAATTGGTAATGAATCTCGTGAACAAGGACTTACTCTGAGTGCCGGCGGTAAAGGCCTGAACGTATCGCGCGTATTGAAACATCTTGGATTAGCAAACACTGCCGCGGGCTTTGCGGGCGGGTCTCATGCGACATTCTTAAAAAGACAGCTTACAGAAGAAAAAATACATTACTATTTCTGCCCCATAGAAAATAATTCCCGTACCAGTGTTACGATTATTGATCCATTGGGAAATACAATTACCCGTATCATGGAAAACGGGCCCGTTATATCAGCTAAAGAAGCGGCAGCTTTCATGCAACGGATTAGGGAGATTATTCCCAATTACCACTATATTGTTATATCCGGCAAGAACGCTCCCGGCCTCCCTGATACAATGTACGCCGATCTTTTAGGTGTCGCCAAGAAACACAACTTGTTCACCGTGCTTGATACGAGCGGCAAGCCATATGCATGCGGCCTCAAGAAAAAACCGTTTATGATCGCGCCAAATCTTAAGGAAGCCGAGGAGGCAACAGGAAACACATCGCTTACCCTGAAAAAAATAAAACAGACGTTAGTTGGTTTTCACCGGGCTGGCATTAAGATCGCTACCGTCACTATGGGCCCACGCGGCGCAATGGCATACAACGGAAAAGAAATGCTCCATGCGATTCCTCCCCGCGTAGACAGAAAAAATCCTGTCGGATGCGGAGATGCATTCATCGCAGGATTTATTGCCTCACATGCTGAAGGGAATGACTTTGCTAAAAATGTCCGTATGGCTACCGCATGCGGGACTGCAAACGTGTTGAGCATAAAACCAGGCCTTGTAACACCGCGGGTCGTGAAACAAATCTTTAAAGAGGTACAGGTAAAAGCAGTTACACTATAATCGCATACACGTAAAAGAATACCCCTTTATCCTATCACATATACCAAGCAGCTTCTTTATCTACCAAATAAGTCACTATTCCATCTTGCAGGCGAATCAACGCCGCAGGTAAATCACACGCGGTGTTTTTTAATACTTTTACCACCTGATAAGCTTTATCTTTGCCGCTCATGAGAAAGACAATGTGCTTTGCCTGATTCAGTACCGGAAAAGTAAGTGTAATGCGCTCATGGTTCACGGTATCGTTTTTAACTGAAACGACCCACCTTTTTCGTTCACTAAGTGATGTCAGTCCCGGAAAAAGTGATGCAGTATGTCCATCACCACCAATCCCAAGAAACATAAGATCAAACCGGGGAAACTGTATATTGCGCGCACAGAAAAATTCTTTTATAGCATCTTCATATCCTCGTGCAGCATTTTCAGCAGTATTGTTTTCTACCGGTACGCGCACAACATGTGCAGGAATAATGCCAAGAGGTTTTACCATATTCTCATATATTGATTTATAGTTATTATCATCATGATCAATGCCAACATATCGTTCGTCAACTTGAAAAATATAGGTATCTTTCCAGGGAAGCTCTTTTTTGAGTGTTGCACATTTCTGATATAATGGAATAGGTGTACTTCCGCCGGATAACGCGACAGTGAAATATCCTTTTTCTTCAATTGCTTCTGCAGCCGTTTCTTTCCAGGTGGTAAGTGCCGCATCAATAAGACTATTGCGGTCAGGTACAATTTGAATTATTTTGTTTTCCGCGCTCACAGTGGTCTCCACAGCCGGCCATCTTTCTCTAGCAATTTATCAGCACCTTTCGGCCCCATACTACCGGCAGTATATAACGGGATATCCTCTGCATATGTTTTTTCCCATCGAGCGATGATCGGATCGACAATGTCCCACATAGCCAAAATACCGTCTTGCCGCGCAAACAGCATTAAATCTCCCTTAATGCAATCGATGAGCAACCTCTCATAATCAGGATTTCTTTTTGTATTAAATATTTTTTCATAATTAAAAAGCATATCTACAGGGCAGGTTCTGTTTCCCTGTCCGGGGTATTTCACGCTGAACTGCAGGGATATTTCCTGCTGTGGCTGGATATTAAAGACTAACGTGTTTGGTTCAGTATTGTCACATGTGCGGCCAAATAGTTTTAACGGTGGATATTTAAACTCTATACTGATCTGGGTAGTGCGTTTTGCCAGCCGTTTACCGCTACGAACATAAAATGGCACACCTGACCAGCGCCAATTGTCTATATAGAATGTCCCGGCAAAATATGTAGGCATACAAGAAGATGGAGAAACATTCTTTTCCCGCCGGTACGCGTTTACAGCCTTACCGCTAATATCGCCTTCTGCATACTGTCCCGCGACGGTATGCAGATCAATATAGGAATCATCCATTTTTCGCAATTCGTGAACCACCTTTATCTTTTCGTCTCGAACATAATCCGCCTCCATCCCTACGGGAGGCTCCATCGCAACAAGCGCTATAAGCTGCATCATGTGGTTTTGAATAATGTCCTGAAGGATTCCCGCCTGTTCATAAAACACGCCGCGATTCTCAATACCAATTTCTTCAGCTACTGTTATCTGCACATGATTAATATAATCTCTATTCCACACAGGTTCAAAGATAGTGTTTGTGAACCTAAAAAACAGTATGTTCTGTACACTTTCTTTCCCTAAATAATGATCTATGCGATACACCTGTTTTTCATTAAAAGCTTTTAATATACAGTTATTGAGTTCTTCTGCTGATTTTTTGTCACGACCAAAAGGTTTTTCTATAACGATTTTTGCATTCGCTTTGCTCCTGCACAGGTTTAATTTTGCTAACCGGTCAATGATCGGCGGAACAGCTTCAGGTGGTACTGCTAAATAATATATGAGGTTATCGCATTTATTCCTATTGCACAATTCGGTTACTCGGCAGGACAGCGTGTCATAGGTCCCGTCAACAGTCTCATGAGCCTGTTCAAAGAAAAGATTTTCGCAAAAAGCGCTGCATTTTTCTACATCATACATGTCCGGCGAAAATGTTTTAATGGCATCATGGGCGACTTTTCGATACTCGTCAGTTGATAGTTTCGTTCGCGCAAAACCAAGTATTGAAAAAGACTGGATAAGGTTCTCACAAAACAAATGGTATAGCGACGGTAACAGCTTTCTTGTGCTGAGATCTCCCGCCCCACCGAAAATAACCATGGTAAACGGCCCAACCTTGAAATCATCTAAAGATATGTCACAACTTTGCAAAAACGGGCTTTGCACTTCAGTTGAGATCTTTTTCTCTGCCGTCATAGTGTGTTACTCACATTTTCTTGCTGTTGGCTTATACTTAAGAAAAGAAGCTTCAACACGGCTGATTTCCTGGACATAGGTATTTTCACGCCCATGTTCACTTTTCACATTTTTATTTTTTCTCTGGTACGAATTCCAATCCGTTGATTCGCCTCGCGCAATCTTGCCAAACTGCTGAATAAGTATCGCGTCAGCGCCTCGCATTTTTGCTTCCGCCAGCAGGTTATCCTGTATTGCACTGCCTGAGCCACTTGCAATAGCTTTCCCCATAACAATATAGTCACGAGGAATGTCTTCCTGATTAAAATAATAATCCACATATTGTGTACGAGGATAAGTTTGGCCAACATATTCAACCGTTGCACAGCCTGCCATAAAAACTACACTCAAAAACGCTACGGCCGCACATAGTGATCTTAAACGAAACATCTAATACTCCATCATAAAATATTATTTGTTTTCTATTTTTTTATCTTTTTTAAATGCCCAGTATCCAAGCAAAAACAAATTCACCGGTGTTATTAAAGACAGTATACCGTACAGTATCGGGTTCCTGCCGTTTTTCTCTGCTATCTTACCAAAACATACACCGATATATATCGTAATAACAGTAATCAGTACTCCTTGAAGAAATTCTTCCATATTTCCCTCCTTCATACGTTTTGTATACAGATTTTATTTATTTATATTATACAGCATTGATACTACTGGTGCGAGTTTATTATTCTATAAAGTAACAGAAATAGCTATTCCTATTGTCGCTGGCACTATGGTATTATATCGTTACATTATTCAGTTATCCGTCTTACTCTTAACATAAGGAGATCGTGCACTATGAAAAAGTTTTTATGGATACTCATTGTCATTGCCATTGTTGTCTTAGGAGGATACGTTACCTTTACATGGTTTAATCCTTTTGCTAAAAACACACCGCCTGAAATACAGCTCGGAAAAAAACTTGAAGAACAGTTTTGGGTTGATATGACAACACGTAACTGGGGAGCTATTGAAAATAAGCTCGCAGACGGTTTTCAATCCATACATGAAGATGGCGCCCGTAACCGTGATCAAGAAATAAAACTTATTAAAGGGCTTAAACTCGAAAAATATAAACTCTCAAACTTTAAGATAAGCCGTAACGGACCGATTATAGTTGTTACCTACGAAGTTGCTAGCCATCATGAAATTATTGATGGTGACATTATTCCTAAAACACCATCCACTCGTTCAAGTGTATGGCTCATGACGGATAAAGGTTGGCAATGGATACATCACGCTAATCTCGCACGATTAAAAAAGTAACAATAAAAACAACTTATATACAAAATGAAAAGGTATCCCTATTGTTATGCTTTGGGACCGAAATAACGTAACACCATGAGTGTTATATCATCCGATTGAGGAACACCGCGTGTAAATGTATTTATCTCATCTAAGGTATCTACAACTAACTTTTTGACTGTATCTTCTTTATGTGACTCGATTCCATTTCGTAATCGCTGTTCAGAAAATTGTTGGTGGTCAGCGTTAAATGCCTCTGTGACGCCATCCGTGTACATAAAAAATGTATCTCCCGTCGCCAAGGTTAACGTATCCTTTATATATATCGCTTCTTCTAATACACCAACAACCGTACTGCGTGATCCGTTCAAGAAATCAACACTACCGTTTTCCCGAATCACAACCGGTGGATTATGCCCGCCACATGCATACTCTATCACCCCTGTTCTAATATCCATAATACCGCAAAAAATAGTTACGAAAATATAGGAGTCGTTTTCATGCAACAACTCTTTGTTTACCTTATCAAGTATTTCGCTCGGATCCTGTGTTTCTTTTGCAATAGACTTTATAAGTGTTTTAGCGACAGCCATAAAAAGTGACGCGGGAACGCCTTTGCCTGATACATCACCGATTACAAAACAAAAACGGGTTTCATCAATAAAAAAGAAATCGTAAAAATCTCCGCCAACTTCTTTTGCAGGTTTTAAGACTGCGTAAATATCAAATTCTGGCCGATGAGGAAACGCAGGAAATATCTTTGGCACGATACTCATCTGTATGTCATGTGCGATCTTAAGTTCGTGTTCCATACGTTCTTTTATTGCTGTTGTTTCTTTCAATCGTTGAATGTAATCTTTTAGATCCTTCACCATCTTGTTAAAAGACACGGCAAGATCACCGACCTCGTCGCGTGAAGTGATACGCTGTTCATATGATAAATCTCCTCGTGAAACTTTATCAACACCTTCATGGAGATCATGTAATGGCCGCATCATAACAGTTGTGATCCTCGAAACGACAAAGGCCACCATTATAAGCAAGACCACCATCATTGAGATCAATTTCCATTGCAGTGCCGCAATCGCTTTTTGGGCCTTGTCCATTGATAGACCAATACGAAACGCACCCCAATGTCTCTCTTTTATAATTATTGGAGATGATATGTCCCAGATAACGTCACCCATGTCACGTTCATAAATTTGTCTAAGGTATGATTCTTTACGGTTCTCACATACTGTTTTTGCAACACGATCAGTATATATCCGTTTACACCTGCTGTATGCGCGATCAATCGCAAAATCACCGGTAAGCGGTTTGCTGTAAATTGAGTTGTGCGCTGGCGCATACCCTCGCATATCCATTACTGCCGCATACACGAACTGCGGATCTTCTAAAAACTTATCTTCTATCCCAACGATTTTATCATCTAAATAAGTGTCCAATCCTGTCTGGTAATGATATTTTCTCATCGATGCAATATCTTTTGCTGATTCATTACGGTACCCTTCAATCACTTTTTCTGAAAACATCTCAGCAACTAATGTCTGTTCAAATATTTGATCTTCAGTATACACACCGTTATCAATAAGTTCTTCTAAAATCCTACCAATTGATGTCGCACCTATCTTTGCTGCGGTAACACCTTTTTCAAGTATTCTCTCATATAACTGTGTTGAACGGTCATGGACCAAATAATAGGTAAAGACCCCTATGATCATCGTCATGATGAGGATAGTGACACAGGCTAGTCGAACTGATAATTTTTTAAACATTATATATCCCTAATACATTATATTTATTACTCCAGAATTAACTCCCCTTCAGGGATAATTTCCCCTTCGAGGACCAAATCCTTGGAAACGCTCCTCGTTTCCTAAGGGCGACTATAGAAAAAACAACTATCACCATTTCTATCTAAAATCGCTGTGCGATTTCTTCTTGGCATACATCGCGCACATCCCCCCTAGATTTTCTCGGTCTTCGCCTCCAAAATCGTGAAACAGGGGGGATAGTTCGACTATGGTAAATTCGCATAGTTTCACTTGCGACTTTACCAGTCTCACTAAAACCTTACTTTCCCTTTTACTCCAATAACGGTGACCTTACTTTTATCGTTTACCATACTATCAATGTTCATATTCTCTTTATTATCCCACTTTACCTGTATATTCGGTGCTATCATCAGATAATCATTCACGTTAAAGGCGTAATCAACTTCTATTTCAACTTTTTCATCTTTAAACCATCTATCGTTATCCAATGATTGCGGGACTTCTTTCTTTGCCGATTTTTTCCCGACAATATCACTGATCCGCCCTACCAATTCATCCCAATAACTATTTCCCTCTTGCGCCTGGTCAGCAAGACCACTCCAGGACATTCGCCTTTGATCAGCTATTTCCCATACATAGCCCACTTTTCGACCACTTATAGAAAAACCTATTGCCGCGGGACTACTCGCGTGCCTACGTGTTTCAGTGTCATTATACACACACTTCACTTTATTAAAGAGATTAACGGTATGAACTCGTTGGCTTAGCAAAAAGAATGGTTCGTAAATAAGGGATAAGTCAGTGAATCTAGGATCAACTGTTTCGCGATCAATAGCATAAGTTAACACAACGTCAGTTGTCTTTTTTTGCACCTTCAAAGACTGCTTTTCTGATGAATGGCAATCTCCTACTGATCCAGCAATAATACATACAATCAATACAGCATACTTAAGCATAGCTACTATAATACTCCTGTCTTACTATAATTTGCATATCCCATAGTACTTAAAAATAATTACATTGCCAATACATAATTCTGCTTCTATAATTGATGCATCAAACAATAGGAGGGTATATGAATAGTCTACGACTCATTATTATGTTTGTCTCTATCATTTTTGTGTTTTTTGCTGTAACAGGAAAAAGTTTTTCAGACGGTACCTGGGCCGGAAACAAGCAGAAAGGGGGCTGGGCTGGAAACAAGAATAAAGCTACTACTGACCGTTTCGCTAATGAAAAAGCATCAAATGTATGGGCCGGTAGCAAACAGGATATAAAAACTACCACACAATCATTAGACGATACTGATACCTGGGCAGATAACGAACCACCGTTTGAACCCGCTCCGGCAATATCTGACGGTAACTGGGCTGGAGATAAAAAAGATCAGGAGATCGCAACCGAAACATTAGATGAAACTGATACATGGGCCGAAAACGAACCAACTTTTGAACCGCCTCAAGCGATATCCGGGGGTGACGGTAACTGGGCAGGGAAAAAAGTTTCAAATACGACCGGAAGATTTGAAACACCGCAAAAACCACGCTGGGCAGGTGAAAAAATAAGAAAGCAACAAGAAGAAGCTGAAAATGAGCCAGATTCTGGTGTATCCGTACCAATTGACCAACAATAATGAGAGACATTGCGAAAAAATGAGAAAGGTTGCCTACGGCAATGCCAAAAACTGATATAAACGGCTTTAAACGACGATCGAAGAATGTATTTGATCCTAACGCAACGAAACCGTTCAAACTGAGTCGCACAAAACTAGAAAACTTTGTTTGTTGCCCTCGATGCTTTTACCTTGATCGCCGACTCGGCATTGGTGTTCCTCCGGGATTCCCTTTTAACCTTAATTCCGCTGTTGACCATCTTTTCAAAAAAGAATTTGATTCGTATCGCGCACAGAAAAAACCACATCCGCTTATGCTCCAATACAATATAGGAGCGATCCCTTATCAGCATAAGGACCTTGACACATGGCGAGAAAATTTTGTGGGGGTCCAATACTATCACGAGAAAACTAATTTTTTATTATTTGGTGCAGTTGACGACATATGGGAAAAACCAGATGGAGAGCTGATCGTGGTAGATTATAAATCTACCAGCATTAACGGAGAGATCACCTTACATGACGAGTGGAAAGATTCATATAAACGGCAGATGGAAATATACCAGTGGATCTTAAGGAGAAATGGTTTTGCCGTATCAAATACCGGCTATTTTGTGTATGCAAACGGACTCAAGGATCCCGATGGATTTAATGATACTTTGCTATTTAAAACAACCGTGCTCCTCTATACCGGGAACGACTCGTGGATAGAAGATACATTGATCCGTGCGCACGAATGTCTCTCAAGCAACACTATCCCAGAGTACAACTCCGAATGCAGTTTTTGCGCGTATCAAGCACTCACTCATAACGTATAATTATTTTCTGTTTACCAGCGCTATCACACCAAATGCTATCGTAAAAAGTAAACATGTATTCGCAAAACGTAAAAATCCTAGTGGCATAAGACCCATTACAGTTGAAGTGCTGAATATTCTCAGTACCATACCTACAACAAGACTGATCAAAGCAATAACAAGTGCTGCCATTGCGGCTGACTTCATACCTGCCTCCTTTTAACATTATTTCATTTACTCCTGTTAGTAATTGATTTTTTACACTTACCGTCTACTGGGCCCACTGTTTCTTCATCGTGTTGTACACCTTGCGGAAAACTGTTTTATACCAATCACCTTCAGGCTCGATCGCTACTATCCCAAACCATTCTTCGACATCGCTTGGATCGTGCTCTAAAGAATCTTCTTTACCAAATTTCCACCATGAATCCAAATACTCATGGATACACATACCAGCTAACGGTACTTTTGCGGCAATCAATTCTTTCCATGTTTCCTGCAAATACTCTGCATGCTCGTCTTCCGTATTACCGCCATATCCATAATGCGGCGGACCGGTATGTTGAGCGTTCGGAGATTCTGAGAGACCTGTTTCAGTAATAAGAAGCGGTTTATCAGGATATTCTTTCTTAAAGTGTTCGGTCCACATTTCAAATAACGACTTGTTCCTTTTATCTAAATCAATTCTTGATTCTTCCCATATGCCGTACGGATAAATATTATAGCTCCTAAAATCCAAAAAGGGTGTGTCCAATATGTCTTCAGTTCTTACTTCATTCGAATATGAAACTAAATGTGATTGCCCATAATGCACCATTTCATATTCTTTAGTATAATCTGCCATTTCAGCCAAAAAACATTCTGTTGGCGTTGCTCCTTCCTGAGCCGAGACATAGGCACCTTTGTAAGATTTGATCTCGGGATGCAACGTGTCAGTTTTTAACACATTTCTTCGATACAATTCATTACCCACAAGAAATGCAACTATCGGTGGAGGATCGTCCTGTGAGTACACTGAATAAATACGATCAATTGCTATTACTATATTCTTCTTACACTTTTCCTTATATGCCGAGCTCTGATAATCATTTTGAGATGCATCAAACCATACCGTTTGTATAAAACATAACCCGCCAACATCTTTAAGTGCTTTATAGCAAAAGGCGGGAACATCCCAAAACCGAATGGTGTTTGCGCCCATTTCTTTTATATCTCTAATGTCTTTTACTATGCTTTTTTTAAGCTTTTCAGGAAGATCTGTTCGAGGGGATAATTCCCATGGAAGAAAGCCGGGATAAATTGGCACATACACAACACCTTTAATAATTAATGGTGTGCCGTTTTTGAGGATATAATTTTTGCCGGCTGTATAGGTATCTGATGATGTTGTTTTCTGAGCACTGCAATTAATAGAACTAAAACTACTCATCAATATCGCGAGAATTAATATAGTTATACGTTTAGTCGTCACGCAATCGCCTTTCAGCTACAAACAATCAATATGGAACACGTTCATCCTAATACAAAAAGAGCGTGTAAATAAAAAGCGCTATAAATGCTGCCGGAAAAAGAACACGAGACCGTTTATCAATAGATAAAGCGAGCATATCCTTACCTCTCTTTGCTAAGACACTTGTTGTAATAGCTTCGACTAACGCAAAGAAAACAAGCATAGTTGAGCCAAGCATGTACAGATCAAGCCGCGTCAGATAATAGATACGCGGTAAACTATTACTCACCGCATATTGGAACGCTATAATGGTAAGCATTGATGTCGCTGCAACACCGAGCTGAGGCCCTAATTCTTTCGGATCAACCCAGAAAACGATAAAAGACATAAAGACAATAAATATAAGCGGTATAATAAGTCTGAATATATAAAAGCTAGAATATCGTTTTACCGGCACGGTAAAATCTACCGATGTTAATTTTCTGTTTTTCTGATAATCTACAGTGAGGGTCCCAATCTCTGCGGTTAAATCACCCACTTCCCAGTCAGCAATAGATACAGTTTTGCTTCTTCCGGTACCGACTTTCTTGACAGAAAACTTCACTTGCTCTGGAGTATATCCTGCTGCAATAATTTTTATAGGTAGAATATCTTTATCAAACGGAAATTTCTTGAGTTCCATAGGAAGTGAGAAATCCCCAATATATGATTGGAGATAAATAACCTCACCATCTGGTGTAACGGTAACAGTATCTTTAGGATTATATATTTTCTTAAGATTCTTTTGATTGAACACAAATAAACGAGGGTTCCAATGATCACGGAGTGGAAATTTCCGATACGTACCTTCACTCGTTTCAGTCTTATTAGCTAACCGCTCATCTTTCCACTGTGCTGTTATAAAACAGTTTGCTGAAAAGGACTGTTTCATACTGTCTATCTCAAATATATCTACGATATACGCATCAAGTAATACTTCTGTAGGCGTCCCCTTCGGATCGGGACGAACATGGGTCCTTACAATTTCAGCAGATACATAAGATGCGCTCATACATGATACAATAAAAATTAAAAGACTCATTAGTCTTAGTGTTTTTTTGATCATAATTCACCTTTATTGTATTAGGTTATGTGTTTAATACCCCGTCAGACTTTTTTTATATTGTAATCATACACTGTATCAATAATCCACACATACACACAGCCAATAAGGAGAGCTACTTCAATCCATAATGATCCCCATGTACGTATATGCTCTAGATCGATTTTTGTCGTAAAACATCCGCAGTTCAATTCTATACCGCGCACTAATGCTGATATCAATGCCAGAATAAAAAGAAAACACAATCCAGACAGTAGTAGTGCACATGCGCGTGCCCATACATTGAATATAAGAAGTATCCCGACAAATAGTTCTAACCATGAGAGCCACAAAGCTGAAAGCACCGATAGCTCCCATGATAACAGATCAAACTCATTAATGATCTCGGCAAATTGTGCGGGATATAAAATCTTGTCTATACTTGCATATACAAAGAGCCCGCCAATCACTATTCGTGCAATTATCGATATCAAGGATTTAGGATCGCTTGCATAAACAAAGAATCTTTTCATGTGATACATTCCTAGAAAAAGTTAATGTGCACACCACGAAAATGGAACATATTTACCAATATTCCCGTAAGAAGCGAGATAACAAGAAGTATTAATATCTTCAGTGTGTCGTTTGCAATAATTTTTATAAGAAATTTATAATTCATTTTTCCACAATAATATCTTTTAATGTTCTTTTCGGTACATGATGAACGTTTTTATCGTCACGCCAGTATTCAATCTTGCCGTCACTAGGAAGCTCTTCAATAATGACTTCTTCTTTTGGTTTTCCTAACGCTAAAACCATAAAAATGTGATGTTTAGATTTAATATCGAGTTCTTTGCGTAACTCGTCCCTATGTACGGCTGCTATAATGCATCCTCCATAGCCAATCTCAGTCGCTCCAAGCATAATGCTCTGAGCTGCAATACCCGCATCGTGCGGGGACATTCGTGAGACAGGATTATTTGCGAGTATAATGATATACGCTGAGGGCTTCTCGCCAACGTCAGGACCTTTCCATTCTTTGAGATATCCTGCCCACGTCAAATGTGGAAATATCTTTTCATTCATTTCAGGGGTATTTGAAAGAATATATCTCAGAGGCTGCGCATTTGCCGCTGACGGCGACAAACGTGCTAGATCAACGAGATCCTTAAGTGTATCTTCGGAAATTTTTTCATCTTCATAAAACCTTCTGCAACTTCGATTTTTTAAAATAAGATCTTTGAGCACAATGCCCCCTGTTTTTTTATTATATTACACCTTATCGTGCTCATTTGCACTTTTTTATTGCTAATAATCTAATACATATTAAACTATTTTGGGTTATGAATAACAGTAATAAAGTTATGCAACAACTTATTGACGAGTTCTACAAGAAACGAGTATTTTGCAAAGTCAAACTATCCCCCTTTAGAGGCGAAGTTCGAGAAAATCTAGGGGGGATAATATAGTAATAATTGTACCTTTTAAACTCTCTAAAAAATAGGAGGAAAAAATGAAGAAGATAGTACTGTTAACCGTAACATTCTTGATGATCTTGACAATAAACGGCACGAAGTGCCATGCGGGATTTGGCTGGCTTACTGATCTATTAAAACCACTCTCAGAAACAAAGCTCAGTGAAACAAAAATTGCTTCTGGCCTTAAAGAAGCGCTAAAAGTAGCTATTGATAACACAGTTAAAATCGTAGGTAAAACAAATGGCTATCTTGGCAATAATGATATAAGAATACCTGTTCCGGAAAAGCTTCAGATTATTGAAGGACCGCTACGAAGCTTCGGGTTCGCAGAACAGTTAGATGAGTTCACCTTAAGCATGAACCGCGCAGCAGAAAAAGCCGCCCCGTATGCACGTGATGTCTTTATTGATGCCATTATGGATATGTCTGTTTCTGATGCGCAAGGCATACTGAACGGTGGCAATACCGCTGCAACGGATTACTTCAAAACAAAAACAAAACAAAAACTGGTTGATACCTATAGCCCAATTGTGGATAAAGAAATGGATAAGTTTGATGTAACACAAAAGTTTAAAACAATAACCGGTTTTTACGATTCACTGCCAATCAAGCAATCTATTCAAATACCAAATATTAACGATTATGTTGTCGGAAAATCTCTTGATGGCTTGTTCTTTATCATGGGTCAAGAAGAAACAAATATCCGCACTGATCCAAAAGCGCGGGTAACATCACTTTTAAAGCAAGTATTCTCAAAACAAGAATAGAAACGGGATTTTTAGGAACTAATAAAAAAGGAGGAGCATGAAAGCTCCTCCTTTTTGTCTTTACCGCTTTACTCCAAATATTAAAAGGGATACACCCTCTTTGCTTTCGGCAAATCATCATTGTTTTGATTCTGGCTGCCTTGTCCCTGTTGATGAGTTTGTGGCGGCGGAACGTATTGTGGTGTACTCACCGTCGATTTTGGACTCGTGAATGTTGAGTACTTTGTGGAGGTCACTCCGTATCCGTGCTGCATATATACCTTACGTGTTGCAGATTGTGGCTGCATCTGTGTATTCTTTACTGGCGGCGAATAGTACTCTCTATGGTCATCAAGCCATTTACCGATCATGGGATATACTTCCCTTGCCGCTCTACGGCTGATCAAAGAATCATTATGCCCGTACGGGTACATGCCGACAGACGGCCCTAAGAGCACAGCTTGGCAATCAGTTGATCCTACATTATCACGTAAGAATAAAAGATCTTTCGGATTAACAAACGCGTCCCTCTGTCCTGCACACGCTAAAAGGGGCACTTTAATATTCTGAGCTGACCGGGCATAGTTATAACTATTATCCGCTGTTTTAAATTCACCTGAACCAACAAGCTCAAGATATTGCCCCAAAACACCGACTGCAGGTGTGTCTGTACCACTGATTTCAAGACGCCCAATAACATCTCTCTCCATATTTCCTTGATTAAAAAGTAAAGCTCGTCCTTGCTCTTGTGCCATTCGCTTGGCTTTTTCCGCTTCTACCCCACCCTGCAATTCCAACAATCTCAGCCATTGAAGTGTATTAATATATTCATTAACAACATGACCGTCTGCCATGGTAAGTTGCGATCCGATCGTTACAACACCTCGTATATCTCTCCGTTGATATTTTGCCAAATGTGCAAGAAGTATGTTTCCTCCCATACTGTGCCCTACCCAAAAAATGTCCGGTGATCCGGTTTTCTGTTTTACGAACTCTATCGCCGTCGGGACATCATAATTTACGTAATCATCAAACGTCCAGTTTATAAACTTCGGATTTATCGACGCATTAGTCATTTTCGCCTGAGACAACTTAAAAAGCATACCCACACCGCGTATAGCAAGAGAAGTATAATCTTCATTATCAATATTATCTAATATTGCCGGTGTTTCCATGCCCATCTCAGCGATCTTATAGACCCACTTAGTGCTTTTTCCTGCACCGCGCAGTGACATTATCCATACATCATATCCTCTGTCGGCCAGATATTGGGCGAGATTCATCTCACGTGAAAGCATCCAAAAATCGCCGTTGTAGCCTAACCCGTGGCAGAGAATAACCGGCGGATTATCATTTGCTATACCACGTGATGACACATGCTCTATTGCAATCTTCCACCCATCAGGTGTTGCAACATAGTGCGGCTCACTTTTTGTATCATTCTGATCCCCGCCTAGAAAATCAAAAATGAAGGCATGCGCGGATAAAGGATTAAACACTAATCCAAAAGATATAATAAGTATTGAAAATAGTTTCATCATAACTGTACCTGATAGTTTGTTATTCATTTCAGACGTATATATTATACAAATGTTTCATATAGTAGCCAATAGGTATAAAATATAATTAGAGGGTTTTCTGTAGTTCGAAAAGGAAAAAGATGTGCGGAGCTTGTTTTTAAAAGTTCCGCCAAAAGCAGTTAGTTAAAAAGGCGACTCTTTTTTAGCGTTGCGCGGTTATCGTGGTGTACGGCTAGCGTATTCTTTAAAACATTTCCAATACGAATCACAATTTACGAGACACAAGTCGTTTATTTCTCCCGCGAAAATAGGCGAGTCCAAAAAGCCCGAGACCGAAAAGCGCGTACGTAGACGGTTCTGGAACACCGTTGATAGATATCTCATTAAAGTTGGTATAGGTACCAGTATTTCCCTGCACCAAATTCAAAGCTTTAAAATTAGAAATATCAGCGTTATTATAAAATTTGAAATCAGTCTTCGCTAATTCAGCATCCAATTGTGCGGTATATGTACCTTCGCCAAAATCTACGTCTGTTATTGTAATGGTATGGAACTCTCCAGTGGTAACAACATCTGCCAGGTTCTTTCCGGTCCCTGAAGGATATGTATAAGTTTCGAAACCACGTAGATTTAGATTAGAACTCGCGCTATAGAAGGACATCCAAATACCAACGACGCCTGTATCTGAAGCTAATTGAAATCCACCGTAGAATCCACCTCCAGCAGAAAATGCACTTTGTTTCATTTGAATGCTAATACTATCAATAGACGTTAACGTAGTATTAAAGGTTCTATGCGCATCGGTTACAGAGGTACTTGTAGTTAGCTTTCCTGTCTCTAATCCGGCGTCTGTTACAAATGTTATGTTATCATGACCTTTGACCCAATCATCATCCCAATTTGTCCCGCCACCGGAAACACCTATTATATTGGCACTATCCCCGTAAAAACTGAAATCTTCTGTTATTGTGATAGCATAGAGTGGGGAAGTAATACCCACAAAAACAGCCATTGAAATCAGAATAAACAATTTCTTCATATTGTCCCCCAGTAACATTTTTCAATTAAATCGTATGGGGACTTCCTTTTTGGCTTCCCAGTAACGAAAATAATATAAATCCACCTGCTCGTACGCTAAACGACAACCGCTCAACGCCCCTTTGTCATTATCATGCAAAACTATATAATGTCAAGTTTAGAATATTAAAGAATCTCTTGCGTAGTGATAAAGTGAAAAATAATCATACCGATACATTGCAAGTGCGTGGATAAGAATGCTCCTCTTATAATGGGAACATTATAAATATGGAAAAGATATCGTACAATAAAAGTTATTTGCAGAAACAGGATGAACAGCTCACGCTTTACCAGAATACACTTTCGTTGTGCTTGACCTTACCAGATCTTCAATTTCTTTTTTATATTTTTCGTATTCTTTGGATTTAAACGGACTGTAATTCAAATTTTTATAAAGTCCCGTTACCTGTGTAAAGAACTCACGTACTACGTCTTTGTTCTCAAATGAATACTCGTAATAAATTATATATTTTAAAAACGAGAAACTCTCGAGCTGGCGTTCACGGGAAACTGATACATCCACAGGATCGTACGCATCTTGCTGAAGATAGACTATATCCACCAGAGTTGATTTTTGTAACAGCAAATAATCCTCAACTGTTATACCTTCTTCTCCTGTCACCTGCATAAGCTGATTTATATTATCAGCCTGAACGAACAAGTCATACATATCTTTTATGTCCTGCACCCACGTATGACCGAGGTTTTTTGTAAACCAAGGCTCAAGCTGGTGGAGATAACGGGACCAAGAGATTAGCGGATTAATGGCCGGGTAAAACCGCTTGTATGCACGGTCATATGAAAGGCCGAGAAATGTTTTCACTGTCGACAGTGTCGCCTGAGTAACCGGTTCTTCAAAATTACCTCCGGCAGGAGAAACAGTCCCAACCATCGTTAAACTTCCGACCGATCCGTCAGCCGTACGGATAACACCCGCGCGTTCATAGACATTTTTAACAGAGGAGTCAAGATACGCAGGAAATGCCTCTTCTCCCGGGATCTCTTCCATACGTCCAGATGTTTCACGCATCGCCTGCGCCCATCGTGACGTTGAATCGGCTATCACAAGGACATTATACCCCATCTGGCGATAATACTCGCCCATAGTAATGCCTGTGTATAGTGATGACTCACGGGCAGCAACAGGCATAGAAGATGTGTTGCATATAATTATCGTCCTGTCCATGAGAGACCCTCCTGTCTTTGGGTCCTTCATGCTTGGATATTCTGTAATGGTCTCAACCACTTCGCCGGCACGTTCACCGCACGCGATGATGATGACAATATCGACTGTCGAATAACGTGCCATGAGACCCTGCAATACTGTTTTACCGGCACCAAACGGTCCTGGAATACATGCTGTACCACCGCGCGCAATTGGGAAAAAGGCATCAACAATCCTGATTGTAGTAGTCATAGGCTCTTCAGGATAAAGACGTTCAACAAAACGTTCACGCAATAGCCGTTCGGGTATTGCTTTACGCACTGGCCATTTCATTGTAAGCGTGACATCTTGTTCTTTTCCATCAGTGGTTTCAATTTTGGCAACCTTGTCATCAAGCGTAACCTCGCTTTCCTTCTGAATCCATTTAACCGTAACAGGTTCTTTCAGTTTGAATGGCACCATTATCTTGTGAACAAAAATCCCTTCCATCGTTGTACCGATAACACCGCCGGGCTTAACAGTCTCACCAACTTTCACTGACGGTGTAAACCGCCATTTCTTATTTGTATCGAGTGCTCGAACATCACGGCCGCGCGGCAAGAAAAATCCATACTCTTTCGCAAAAATATTTAATGGGTTCTGAAGCCCGTCGAAAACCTGTCCTAAAAGACCCGGTCCCAGCTCAATAGAAAGCATTTGACCTGTCATCTCAACAGTGTCTCCTACGCGAACACCTCCCGTATCTTCGAATACCTGCATATCGGCCTTTTTCCCTGTAATTCGCAGGACCTCTGCGCGGAGACGTTCATCACCGACACATACATAGCCTACCTCATTTTTTTTGATCGAACCTTCAAGAACTTCAATCTGGACAATATTGTCCCGCACAGTAACTACACGCGCGGAAACACTTTTGCCCAGACCATGACCATTATCATTTTTCTTATTGTTCATATTCACTACACACCTCCGCTACAATTTCTTCAAACTTCTTTTCCGCCAACTGGCTGTTAAACGACAACCAATATGCAACCATATTCCATTTAATTACATACCCAAAAACTCCGATAAAACTAAACTCTTCTCCAAACACCAATTCATCAACAACACGCCATATATAGAGCCCGCCATGTTTATCAAGTCCAACAACATCACCGGCCGCAAGAAGTTCTCGCGCGCGCGGTATATATGGAAACGTGGCTGCCATCTTGAAATCAGGATCTGACCAATTCTTTTCAATATTATGAACAAGCGGCCCTAATCCCCACAATTCACCTGATATCGGCGGCGGTAGACCATGCTGTCTACGCCGTAACCAAACCATTACAGTTCGCTGCGTCATTATTGTCTGGATGAATCTTTTCAAATCATTAGACATAGAGAGTGCCATAAGGTCTTCATATTGACGCATGAGCTCTTTAGGACTCTCTTTTACAACCTGCCTTTTCCAAAAAAGAAAAGCTTCGATCCGGGACAGTATATGCGCGTCAGAAGACTCAAGCATCTTCAGCCGCTCATAGAGTCTTTCCTGCGAAATCGGCAGACGGATCGCTTTGTCAAACCGCGGCAAAAGCGGTAAACTGCCAATCAAAGTATAATAATCATTATTCATTCCTTGCATTCCATGTCTTTTTTAATACCTCGCTTCTCTATATTCTCCCTAATAAATCAGATCAGTTTTCCTATACAAAATCATTCCTCGCCCGTCATTATCTTCCTGAACCGCGGCATAAGGTGACGGACAAGAAGACTGGATATAGCTTGATCAGTGAGTTCTATTACAATATTTTTCTCTTTAAGCTGCACCTTTATACCGGCAAATTTATCATCGCTTACCTTGACGTCGATCCCTTCGCGCAGAAAACCAGCGGTCGATTTTAAGATAAATTGACGGAATTTCTTTTCGGTTGCATCGAGGGAAGCTTTCCCTGACACTTCCGGATCTGCCGACAAAATCACTAATAATTGCTCTTCCTCAGGCAGCAGCATCGCATTTTTCTTGGCAATAGCAATGATAAGATCTTTTAAAAAACCCTCATCACTTAATTGCTCTGTGACAAGCCGTTTGACATATCCCTCAAATGCTGACCTGACCTCATTACTTAGCCGTATTATTGTGTCACGAGCCGCAATTTTCAAAGCTTCCTGTGAAGCTGTCTTTTCAGTATGTATTTCAGCAATTGATTTGGATTTAAGTTCATGCACCTCTCTACGTGCTTTTTCAAGCAAATGAGCAGCTCGTGTTCGGGCATCTTTAATTATTTTTTCAGCCTCCTCTTGAGCCGCCTTAACCCCATCGTCACGCAGCTGTGCAATCAATTCTTCCACGCCAGCAGAAACTTTTACAGGCTCAACCATATTATTTCCCTCCCGGTATCGAACCTGCTAATATCAGAGCAAAAACGAATACAAACACTCCGAATCCTTCAACAATTGCAGCCGGAGCAATTGACATACCAAAGATCTCAGGCTTGCTTTTTGACGCGTTTATAGCGGACGCGCAACAATTTCCCTGAAAAATACCGCCACATAACAGCGCAAGTCCTGATAGAAAACCTATGCTAAAAAGCGCTGTGGCACATTCCTGCGTAACCGTGCGATTTAATGTTATCATGATAACAATGCCAAATATCATCATAGAAGACGGTAAAACAGACACGCCTATATACTTACCATAGCCGCTTTCGGTATCGAGCATAGCACCGCATGCGGTCTGTCCCGCGCGAGTGCATCCTATCATGCTTCCTACCGCGCTCATTGCAAGCGGGGAAAATATACCTATCCAACCTAAAAGAATCATCACCTGTTCCAAAAAACACCTCCTTGTTTTATACTACCTATAAAAAATAGCTTATTATTTGTTTATAGCCGTCCAAAAAAACCATGCCACTACTTACCAATAAATCCCGCATCCCTAATTAATATATCGGTCATTTGCCAAGTTTTCGTTTTGCAAACGTTTTAAACGGCCTTCCCTCTTCGTGCATACTCCAGTTAAAAAACTCTATAAAATTGAGTCTCAGCCCATGAACAAAACCGCTTACTATTCCCAGAAGGAAATTCAGCGTGTGGCCAAACAAAAGTATCAAGATAGCAAAGAATATACCAATAACAGGTAATGCGTCTGCAACCTGCTTGCTGAGTTTATTAAAAGTAAGTGCCAATGAAACAGCGGCAAGACCAAGCGCAAAAATTCTCATATAACTCAATATATCTCCGAAGACTGCACTCACACGTGTTAAACCTTCAGCGCCTTTTAACAGACGCTTTATTGTAATCTTTCCTTCACCTGTAAATAAAAGTATCATCAACGCACCTGCACCAATCAATATCCATCCACAAATATGCATGGGTACTTTATAAGCGTGCATCATACTACTGACATAGAACATACCACCGCCAAAGATTAATGCAGCCCATCCGATAGGTGCATACATCTGGGACATTCCCCTCTTACGCCATGCATCACAGAAATTTGACAGGATCAAATGCAGCATTCCTATAATAATAACCAGAGGCATCATTACATGGACATTATTGACGTCAAATATTTTTAAATGTCCCAGAAACGAATTTTCACCGAGGGTCAATCCAAAATAACTTCCCACGATAATTCCCCATACAATTGTTGTTGCGGTTAACGCCAAACACAGTATGCGAAAATTTTTCCCGCGTTCACTCTTTGAAAACGCCTTCCATTTCCATAAAATTATCGCTCCCATTACCAAACCGTATCCCGCATCCGAAATAATCATTGCAAAGAAAATTGCAAATGAAACAAAAACGATGGCCGAAGGATCCCACAATTTGTATGAAGGTGTCATATAAAAACTTACAAGGTCCGCGCCGCCTGCAAAAATGTTGCTGTTACGCAAAAGCGTGGGAGGGAGTTCATCAGGATGAGGTTCCTCAATAAATATCGCTGAACAGGCAGCACGTGCAAAATCCTGCAGTTTTTTAACGGAATCTTGCGGCGCCCATCCCCTTAATGCGAAAAGTTCCTCCTGATCCCGTGTCTGCCAGCTGACTTCTTCGACATCCGCTTTATTCTCCAACCTCCACATTTCACTCATGTATAGATCACACCACCGTGTAAGATCCTTCCTTTTTGATTGCAGGTCCGCCGCTTCATTCATCAATAAAGTCTCTTTTCTTTCAAGTTCGCTTAGTGAATGCGTTCCTGCATGGGTCCGTAAAACCGGAATCCCGTGGGGTTCATCATTAGAAATAACGATAACAAAACAATTTGATTGGTCACGATAGACCGTCTTCCACACAAGCGGGAGTGTTTGAACGATACTCATAAGAGGATGAGGGACAACATAGAACCATAACTTCATTCCATTTAATTCATTCTCGGACGGCAGCCTGAAATCTCCCCATGGTTTCATTCCTGCAATACGGCCACGGATACCATCAAGCTGTATTTCCAAATCATGAATTTTTGTTTTTATTTCCAGTGCCTGTTCCTTAACGAGGTCCGGATCAAACCCTTTATCAGAGCATTCCTGGCGTAAACGCTTAGGACAGCTAAGGAGAAAACGGAGAGCATCATATGCCTCTTTCTCAGGGGCAGAAGTCGCGTGGAATCCCTGCTGTTGACGCAAGGGCTCGACATGAACACAACCAATATCCTGAAGACCCGCAAGGATCTTTTCCTTGTCATTCAAGAAACCAATAAGTGTGATCTTCGTTAGCGGAACAATGCTCATACGGGTTCTTCCACTCTCTGTAAATTCTCTTTAAGGTGTTTTTGCTTGGCGATCTTGGCCCTGACAACAGCAGATCTCTCGGCATCATCAAGGAATATTTTTATCCGGAATATCGTTTCTTTCGCTTCGGGAATAAGGATCTTTTCAAACAGATTTACCCTCTGCGTAATATGCTTGACGCCCTTACGCAAGAGCTCAACGCGCTGGCCGGCGATCTTCACCTTAAAACACAGCGTGAGCATATCTCTGACCTTCTCCACAAAAAAGTCAACCCACTGCGGTTTAACGAACATCGAATAATCCACGATTTCGCACACTACCTCGCGTAAGACAGGCAGCCGTATCCCCACGATATTTTCTTCTTCTATCTTAAGAGTGGTAATCTTGACAAGATCCCTGAGATCTATCTGCGTTCTGGCAAGCATAGGCAGTTGAACGCCTATTGTTTCTGCAAGTTTTTTCTTCTGTGTGCTAAGTGCCTCATGCATTTTCTGCTCACGGACGCGCTCAAAGGTAAGCTGGCGGCGTTTCAGGTCAAGCGAAGGCAGAAGCTTCCGATAAAGCTTGAGCTGTTCGTTCTGTTTCTGCAAATAACTCTTATTGTAAGATATCTTTGCCATATTTATAATGTTCCCATTATCAGAGGAGCATTCTTATACCCGCCCTTGCAATGTATAGGTATGATTATTTTTCACCTTATCACTACGCGGAAAATTTTCTCTTCGGATAATACTTATCTATTAAATTCTGTTTCATCAACAGTTCAGACGGTTCAAAGCACTCGGCAAGCGTTTGCCAGCACAAGTCAAGCGCGTCATTAAGAGGCATTGATACGTTTATATCAAGGAAACGTTTTTTGAAAAGCGTATCGTATTTCAGCAGCTTTTCGTCAAACGCAGACAACTCAAACGCCATAGCCTTTTTGCGCTCAGCCTCTTTACCGCTCGCGTAGAATCTGATCATGGTATTCATTATATGAGGATGGTCTTCGCGGGTAACCTTTCCGACAACATGTTGTTTCAAGCGGGACAGTGAACCAAAAGGATCGATCATCTTATCGTGCAGGTAAAACTGCCCTTCGGTAATATAACCGGTATTGTCAGGCACGGGGTGTGTCAGGTCGTTTCCCGGCATCGTAGTTACCGTGAGAATCGTGACTGATCCGGCCCCTTTAAAATCACATGCCTTTTCATAACGCTTCGCAAGCTGAGTATACAGGTCCCCCATATATCCGCGTGTCGCGGGGATCCGTTCCAGCGCGATACCGAGTTCTTTCATAACATCAGCATAAGCGGTCATGTCTGTCAAAAGGACCAATACCCTCTTGTTCTCCTCAACTGCAAACTTCTCAGCAACCGCAAGGGCCATGTCAATCACAAGCAGTCTCTCCACTATCGGGTCAGAGGCAAGATTGACAAACATCGCCGTCTTATGAAAAACACCGTGTGATTCAAACGCGTTTCTAAAAAAATAGTAATCGTCAAAGATAAGTCCCATCCCCCCAAATACAACGATGTCCGCATCCGCTTGAAAACCTATGCGCGCAAGCAGTTCGTTATAAGGCTCACCAGCGACAGAGAAGATAGGTATCTTTTGACTTTCAACAAGACAATTAAAAAGGTCGATCATTGGAACACAAGTCTGAATCATCTTATTCGGCAAGACACGCATCATCGGATTTACCGTAGGTCCACCTACAGGTATCATAGGATCACCCTTGAGAAGCGGTCCACCGTCAATAGGTTGACCGGACCCCCCAAAAATACGTCCAAGAATATTGTGAGAATAAGTTACTTCAAAAGGATGGCCGAGGAATCGTATCATTGCATCGGTGGAAAGACCTTTTCCTCCGGTAAAAACCTGTAGACTTACCATATCACCGTTAAGTTCCACCACCGTGGCAAAAGATTTCTCACCGTCAACATTTTCAACAACGGCTATATCACCAAAGGCCACGTTATCCGCTTTGACCCTGATCAAATCGCCAACGATATCACAAATACCGGTATAACGTACAAGCACATCCGTCATAAAATTTCACCTCTGTTTTTAATGAGAGTTATACTCAAAGTAATGTAATGCTAAACGCGGTATTAATTCTAAATGAAAGGATGACTTTTGTAAACGATATTCCAAAGTTTTGCAAGGGGTAAAAAGGACCACTGCAACTCAAAAAAGTAGTTTTGCAACTACAATCTTAGGCTTGACCTTGATTTCGGAAAACACAAACTGGTTCTCTACCATTTCTAAAATCCCTTCGGCTTCACTTTCATAACTTAAAAATTCAAAATTGTCTCTCTGGGCATAGTGCAGTAAGGTAGTCTTAATGCAAATATTAACTGAGGCAACAAATAACTCTTCCAGTGTCCACATACCTTCATGTCCTTTAAATTCCGGAGGAGTAGATACTTCAATCGCTGGTTTACCGGATGAACATAAAATCCTTTTCTTTTCTTCAGTCTAGGATACTGTTGTTCTATAAATAAATTTTTAGCTTTTCTGTCTCAGATTTTCCATTTCACGACTTCCTTAAATCTTTTTCATTTTTTAAATTTTTCTAAAGATTACATGTTCCATCAGGACAACTTGGCCCGGAAGAACCGGACCCGCCGCCAGAACTTCCCACACTAAATGCTCCCGGTATCTTTTCAATATTTTTACTGCCGCACTTTTTGCATTTAAGCTCTGTTTTTTCAGCGGTTACTCCTACCAATAAGTCAAATTTCTCTTTGCATTCCCTGCATATATAGGTATATATGGGCATATTACACTCCCTGTCTTTAATCAATAAACTGCTTAATCTTTATTTCAATATTTTGCTTAGGTGCAATACCTATAATACTTTCCACTATCTTACCCTCTTTAAAAACTGCCAATGTAGGAATGCTCATTATTCCATAACGAGATGCCGTATTAGAAGCCTCATCCACATTTATCTTGCATACTTTTAATTTGCCCTGATACTCCCTGGCAATTTCTGGAAAAATATCATAATAATTATACCTGAGGCTACGCCAAATATAGCAATAAAACCTTCATACCGTAATCTCACTGCCCGCGCCGCCCTCTATAAATTTTTCCGGATAAAGCTTTTTTATCCTTTCTTTATGTTGAGTGCAATGGGTAGCGCAGATTAAATCTAAATCCTTAATCAAATCAAAATCATTGAATCCATGCAGCCCTCCGATTAAGGCAATTACTTTTCCATACTGTTTTGCACTGTTCAGGATATTTCCAACACCCGGGTGGGAACAGCCAACAATGACAACTAAACCTTTATCAGTTTTTACTATCATGGATTGTTCTATCCCGTTAAGCTGGCCTGTCGAGAAAATGTTTTCATACATTTTTACAGTGTCTTTAACCCTGATTACTTCCCTGGCTTTGGGTTTGGTAAAAGAAAAAAAGGAATCAGGAAGATACAATTTAATATCATCATTAAGCTTTAAAAATGCTTTCAGACCACCGGTATGATCCCAATGATCATGGGAGATAAAAACACAATCTATATTTTTGGGATCAATATTTAATTTTTCTATATTATGCAAAAGAACTGAACCCCTTGCTCCTGCATCAAAAAGAATTCCAGGGGTACGTTCGGTTTCTATCAGACAGGAAAATCCCCATTCCTTCCTTAATTCCGGCTTGTGTGCCGTGTTATCGGAAATTATGGTAATTTTCATTCTCTCCTCCTTTTTAAATTAAGCATTTCAACAATTATCTAAATAAGAGCTTGTTTCCTGAAATTTAATATACAGCCTTCATTATAATTTTCATCGTGTAAAAGCCTTTTTGAAGATTTATGTTCGAGAACAAAACCTGCCCCCTCTATTTCTTCTATAACCTTTTCCAAATCAACATTAGCTAATTCCATTAAGGGATAATCTTCCTTATGATGCTTGGGATAAACGGAAAAAAGGCCTTCCTTCTTTAAGATGTTGTGAACTTCATTATAAATCGCAATTCTTTCTTTTCTGTTTCCGTAATGAATAACGTCATAACATAAAACCACATCAGCAGAATCACCTTTTAAAATGACTTTTGAATTTTCGCTTATTCCCTCAATGTTTTTTATATTGCCTTGTTGTATCAACTTTTTCAATTGATTAAAACTGCTCATATCTTTATCCAGCGCATACACTTTACCACGCCTACCCACCGCTTTTGATGCAGGGATGGTATAATGACCAACTCCCGAGCCAAAATCTAATACAGTATGGCCCTTCTTAACGCCAATTTCCCGTAAAAACTTCAGCCCGTCTTCTTCCATCCACTTTTTTAGCTCTGTTTTCATTTTTCCGTATTATTATGAAGAGTTTCAAACGCCTTTTCCGCAGCTAAAGATAACGGTTCAATGCCGGGGTTAGATGATAATTCCGGCTGTCCGGCACATCTTAAAGTCATCAAATCTAAAGCAGTCAGACCGCTCCTTATTGCCAACGCTATAAGATCTATATGCTTAACAGGGCACTCACTATCACTAACTATCTGGCCGCCTATAATCTTCTCTGTTTGTCTGTTAAACAGGAGTTTAATTACATAAGGTTTTTTGCCTATCATCTCAGAATGTTTGCTTATTGAATTCTGCCTTGCGCTAATTATATCGATCCCATTTTCTTTTGATTCTGATTCCGTAATTCCCGTTCCGGCAATCGACTTATTGTAAAACTTCGTTGTAAAACTGTTAAGCAAAGGCGGAAATTTTAGCTTATATCCTAAAATATTCCTGGCAATTATTCTGCCGGCAATTACCGCATTTGGACGTAATTGTCCAAGTATGGGTTTGCCGGTAATATGGCTTTGATACTGGACGAGATCCCCTCCGGCATAGATATCGGGGTCAGAGGATTGCAGGTAATTATCCACCCGCAATCCTAATTTTCCCATATCAAGACCTGCTTTTTCCGCTAATTCACTATTTGGCTTAGCTCCGGCTGAGATGATTACCATTTCCGCTTTTACCTCTTTACCTGAAGAAAACAACACTTTCTCTACTTCGCTTTTACCTTCAATTGCCTTTACCTGTTGGCTTAACTGCAAATCAATGTCCTTTTCTCTCATATATGTCTCTACTTCTTCACTCATATCCGCATCTAATATATTCTGCATAACGTGTTCAAACATTTCAACCAATATAACGTTTACACCATGCCGGGAAATTAAATAAGCAATCTCTATTCCTATAGCACCGGCACCTATTAATACAAGGTTCTTTACCCGCCTGGAATTTATCCAATGCAGAATATTGACAGCATCCGCGCTTGTCCGCAAGAAGAAAACCCCAGGTAGGTTAACACCTGGAATAGGCGGAATTACCGGCTTTGCCCCTACTGCTAAAACAAGCTTATCATACGAATAATCTTTTCCATCGGCAGTTGTCACTGCCTTTTCTCCTCTGTTTATACCCACCGCTTTGACATCTACCAATTGTATCCCCTGGCTTATGAAAATATTATCATCTTTATATGAAGGCTCTACCATAACGTTTCCGCAACAGATATAAGGTATCACACACCTGGTCAAAAGCCCCTTTTCCTCCTGTTCCCTAATTATGGTTACATGTAAAGAGGGGTTTAATCTCTTTAAGGTTCGCGCTGCTAAAGCACCGCAACCTGAACATCCTATGACTACTACTTTGTTCAATTGACTCATTTCTGCCTCCAAGCTATTCTTTTAATAAACGTCGCAGTCCGCCATAACTTTGTTTTCAGCTAAGGCGGAAAACGCGTCTGTAATTACCGTTTTCCGGTTCCGACTTTTCCACTGGCAATTGAAATAATCATACAATTAGATGAGCCGATGATACGCTATTCCTATTTCTTGATATCTACCATTATGCCTATCTATATTAAACCCCTTGCCCTGTAAATATCTCATTATGTTATCCAAGTCAACATCGCCGCATTGATGCACCCGTCCTTCATGTTGATGAACCTTGTTTGCTACTTCTAATCCTTCTTTACTAAAATCGCTTAAAATAATTTTACCTTCAAAAGAAACAATTCTTATTAACTCATCTATCACTTTAAGCGGATTCATAAGATGGTGCATCATGTTGACTGAAAATATTATATCAAAGCTTTCATTTTCAAAGCTTAAATGTTCGGCGTTTTCTATCTTAAAATCCACTTGTTTCTCAAAACCAAAATATTTTACGTTCTGGCGGGCAAGATTTTGTTCTTCTTCTAAAATATCAATGCCGGTAAATGTATATCCTTCTTTTGCTAAAGCAACCGTTAAATAACCTTTTCCTGTTCCAACTTCCAATATGTCACCATATAGAGGTTGGGCCTCTTCTATAATAAAGTTACGTTCCTTCTCAACGTCATAACTAAATTTCTTGAAGAGATTTATTCTTCCTGAATATCTTTTGTAGTTTTCAGCTGCTTCTCTTTCCAAATTTACTACCTGCCCATCCGTGTTCCACATTTAGGGCAATTCACGTTATAACAAGGAACACCTACCTGATGCGGAACTTTTGCTCCACAACTCGGGCAAATACAATTTCCAGCGGGCCCGGCTCCGGGACGATTTCCACCCATTCTACCCTTGCCGCCGCCACGGCCCATACCCCTTCCTGTTCCCGGGCCTTGTCCAAGCAGTCCTGCTCCATCTCCAAACGGCATCTTACACCTCCTTTCTGTTTTTAATTGTTAATGATAACCATTATCAATAATATTCATGATCATATTTTTGTCAAGTTTTTTTCTAAGGAGATACACGAAACTCTCTTTTTAACGTGAGTAGATGTAAATATCTCATGCTCGCCAGTGATAATTCTATATTTCCGAGCATTGTTAAGAACCTGGACGATACAAACGGTGCAAAAATGATCTACTCGATGTGGAAAGGGTATCTAACCGAAAAGTTAAATGGATATTGCAACCAGGAGAAAATAGAGATTGAAGACGTTCACACGAGCGGACATGACTCCGTGGAAGATCTGCAGGCTTTTGCAAAAGCCATTAATCCGAAGATGCTTGCCCCAATCCACACCTTCTCAGCTGATAAGTTTGTCGATCTGTTTGATAATGTTAGACTTGTTAATGACGGGGATGTTATAATTATATAGTAGTTGTTAAATTGCATATCCGTTGGGTGTAGGAAACCTGGACCAAAAAAGAGAGAGAATTAAGTGTTCCGTCCCCAGAACTATAGATGAATATAGAAATAACAAAGTAAAATACGCTTTTGATAAGATTAAAGACAGATCAAAAGATAATCCTAAAAGAAGCATTGCTTATGTGAAGGGTATATTAAGGATGAGGGTAAAGAAATGATAATCGGTGCATATATTTTAATTATTTTATTATGTGTTTTTATAGCATGTTTTATTCATTATAAATTATGGAGGTCTCATCTTGTTAAAAGACTGGAACAAAGGAGCAGTATTATTAAAACAGCAATGGGCGAAGTTGAATATATAATTATAGGCCCTGCCGATGGACCAATATTATTAATCTCCCACAGCGGCGGAAGCGGTTATGATAATGTCTTTTTGTATGATTTTCTGGTAAATGAAGGATTCAGGATAATCTGTCCGTCAAAACCAGGTTATCTTAGAACCTCTTTAAAAGTCGGAAAGACTTTTGAAGAACATGCTGATATGTTCGCATCTTTGCTTGATTGCCTCGGTATTCATGAAAAAGTAGCGATTTTAGGTGTATCGTTAGGAGGACCCGCTGCATTGCAATTTGCCCTGAGGCATCAGGAACGTACAGCATGCCTGATTATGCAGGATGCAGTAAGCCACGAATATCATGCAAGCAAAGAGGCAGAAAATTCTATTTTAGGAAAACTTTATCTCTCTAGTTCAGGTAGAAAGTTTTTAAGCTGGCTGATGAGTGTATTCACATATTTATGGCCAAAACAAACCTTTGCAACATACCTAAAGGTAGAGACACTTTATGATAGAAAACAGATAAAAGAGATAGTAAATGAGATTATGAAGAGCCATAAGGAGACAAAAAAATTCAAGCAATTTGCGGATATGTCAGCCCCTTTAGATTTGCGCGCAGTTGGAATGGACAATGAAATGATTTATGCCTCAAAATTGCCGAGGTATCCTCTTGAGAATATTAAAGTCCCTGTTTTGGTTACTCAAAGCAGGATGGATAGAGATGTGGCTAAATCACATGGCGATTTCGTAGGAAAAACCGTAATAAACGCAGAGACTTATTATTTTGACGGATGTGGACATATGTTTTGGTTTGGCGATGAGTGGCCTAAGATAAAGACAAAACTTATCGAGTTTTTGAAAAAATATATGAAATGAATAATTAAAAAATGGAAACCTAATTATGTTCACTGGCAATCGCCTAACCGAAGTATTCAAATCATCAAAGGAAATTCTATTTGATGATTCATCTAAATTTATTTTATTTAGTGATTGTCACCGAGGTGATAATAGTTTGGCAGATGACTTTGCTCATAATCAAAATATCTTTTTTTATGCATTGAATTACTACTATAACAACGGATTTGCCTACATTGAAATCGGAGATGGAGATGAGCTTTGGGAAAACAGAAGATTTACTACTATAAGAAATGCATATAGCCATATATTTAAGCTAATGAGTAAGTTTCATCGGGATAATAGATTTTATTTTATCTGGGGAAATCACAACAGAAAATGGAAAAATCCGAAGAACGTCAAGAAACACCTTTACAGCTATTATAACGAGCGCAAAGATTGCCATGAACCGCTATTTGAAGGTATTGAAACACATGAAGGTTTAATCCTTCAATATTCGGATACAAAAAATAAAATATTCCTGACACATGGACATCAGGGACAAATTTTAAATGACTTTCTTTGGTGGTTTGGAAGGTTTTGTGTTAGTACTATCTGGAAACTTCTTCAGTCAATCGGAATTGAGGACACTACCAGCCCGGCAAAGAATTTCAAAACACGTATAAAGATTGAAAAAGAAATCAGTAAATGGGCAACGAATAACAATCAAATCATAATAGCAGGTCATACTCACCGTTCAGTATTCCCTAATCCTACCGAACCACCATATTTTAATACCGGCAGTTGTGTACACCCACATTGCATCACAGGGATTGAGATACAAAACGGTAAGATTGTACTGATAAAATGGTCTATCAATATCAAGCCTGATGGCACAATGTATATTGATAGACAAGAGTTAGTGGAATCAGAGAAATTGAATAAATATTTTTGGAAAAGGGATCAGCTCAGCGCTCCCATTTTCCCTCCGCTGAATAACTGATAAACGTCTAAAAAGTAATATAATGTGTCTGTCCCTTTTTATATTTCTTAGCATAAATAGAATTTTTCTCCGCTTGCTCAAAACTCATAAATAACTCCTTTTCAACTATTAAATGTATTAATTCTTTTTTAAACCTTCATTGCATTCAGCAATTAAATCTTCATAAAAATCCTTATTAGTTTTTTCTTCAGCTAGATTAAGCGCTGCTTTTAACATCTTTATCGCTTCATCCGGAAAATTCTTACAATAAGCCATTTGTCCGCAAATAAAGAAAAATTCACCTAGTTCACTTTTTGATAATTTCTTTAAGTCTTCTTTTTTAATCGAATTCATTAACTTATCTACCTTATCTAACTTTTTATCGCTGCCATCCATCATTAAATCGTAAACTTTCTGAACTGTTTTCATTACATTCATAAAACATCTCCCTACTTATCAGTTCTCAACTGATCCGCAAAATCCACAGCCTATAATAAAGGGGACGCTCACCTTTTAAGAAATGATCTGTCCTATGACAAACCTCATCGAGGTAGAGATAACGTACTATTGCTTCTTAAAAACTAGGTGTGACCTTTCTTTTTCTGTTTATTAAAATAAACTTCATCTTCTTTGCAATCTTTAATCAATCTCTTAATGTATCCTTTATCTTCCTTGCTTTTAGCATATTTTAACGCTTCTTTATATTTTTCAATTGCTGTTTTAAAATCTCTATCATTTTCCCAACTCATATGACCTAAATACATATATACACGCCTAACAACCCAATTTGGTGCTTTCTTGGCTTTTATTACTTTATTAGCATATTCCAATGCCTTGGATTTTTTACGCAATTTCCAATAACATATTACTAAATCAGACAATGTCATATAATAATATATATCTAAATTTGAATTATTCTTATACATATACATATACATATTCATAATCTTACCGCACAAATGAATAGATTCTTTATATACTCCCAAATCATTAAAGCAAATAACTAACTTAGCCAATATTTTTAAACGTCTTTGTTTTGTTATATTCTTAACATTTAATCCATCAATTAAATACTCTTTTGCAGTATTATAATCTTCTTTATCAACATATGACGATCCTATGTAAAATAATGCATCCGCTTTTTTCTCTTCATCAATCAATTTAAGTGCTGTTTTTAACATCTTTATTGCTTCATCTGGGAAATCTTTATAATAAGCCATTTGTCCGCAAATAAGGGAAAATTTACCTAATTCAGTTTTTGATAATTTTTTTAAGCCTTCTTTCTTAATCGAATTCATTAACTTATCTGCCTTATCTAACTTTTTATCGCTGCCATCCATCATTAAATCGTAAACTCTCTGAACTGTTTTCATTACATCCATATAACATCTCCCTACTTATCATTCCTTAACTGATCCACAAAATCTGTAGCCTGATCCATTATTTTAACAGCATTATTTATTGCTCGACCTGTTTTTGTCTTGTACTTATCCTGTTGTGGATTTATCTCATTAACTTTTTTATCTATGTAATCACGATTTTTCTATGGAGATACTGGTTTGGGATGAAGAAACAGATAGCTATCAGCCAAAGCTTCTGTTTCGACTGATAGCCATCGAGGCAGGAATATTATTTACTTGCTTTTATATCTTCTTTACAATTTTTAATTAAGTCTTTATCGTGTTTTACTTCATCTTTACCTTTAGCATATTTTAAAGCTTTACGATAACATTCTATTGCTTTTCCATGTTCTTTTTTCCACCAAAACCTATGCCCTAATATATTATATGTAATTCTGCGAATACTTTGAGGAACTTTCTTCATAGATAAAAGTTTGTTAGCATATTCATCCGCTTTTTTTTCATCCTGTAATTTCCAATACACGGTTACCAAATTAGAAAGAGCCAAACAATAATAATATTTATCAAATTCCGAATTTGGATTATTTTTATATATCTCTATTATCTGATTGGCATACTGACGTTCTTTATTGAATTCATCTAAGTTTTCGCATGAAATACATAATTCGGTTAATATTTTTATTTTTAATTCAACAGATGTGTTATTGCAATTCAGAGCATTGTTAAGATATTTCATCGCTAATTTGAATTTTTCTTTATCACTATATGAAGATGCTATATAATACAGAACTTCAGATTTCTTACTTTTACTTCTTAGTTTTAAAGACGTCTTTAATAACTTTATCGCTTCATCTGGAAAATCTTTTAAATAAGCTAGTTTTCCATAAAGGAAAAAAAATTCACCTAATTCAGTTTTTGATAATTTTCTTAAGTCTTCTTTTTTAATCGAATTTATTAATTTAGTAGCTTTATCCAAATTTTCATTACCACCATCCATCATTAAATCGTAAACTTTCTGAACTGTTTTCATTACGTTCATAAAACCTCCCTACTTATCAGTCCTCAACTGATCAGCAAAATCCATGGTCTGACCTATTGCTTTAACAGCATTATTTATTGCTCGACCCGTTTTCGTCTTGTACTTATCCTGTTGTGGATTTATTTCATTAACTTTTTCATTTATATAATCACGATTTTTCTCCGGTGATACTAGTTTGGGCTCATCTCTATCTTTTGATTTTTGAACTTTTCTATCATTTTTTTCTTTTTCTCTTTCATCACTCTTATTCCAATCTTCCTTACCACCTTTCCCTTTTTCGCTTTTATTAATAAAATCATCCGTACTTGGCCTGTCTATCGGCACTCCTTCCTGCTCATCAGGGATATCCGGTACCGGCTCGACTATCATCAGTGGTGCCGGTTCTTCTATTGGTATACCTTCATCCTGTGGCGGCGGCTCGTATATTGGTTCAACTATCCTTGGCGGGCTAGGCTCATCTGTTGGAATACCCTCCCCTGTATCAGGGGGCTCCGTTATCGTTGCAGGAGATGTTGGCGTACCTGATGGAGGAGGGACCGGATTATTAGGAATCGATGGTCCTTGTGGTGGAATTGTACCACTTCCAAGTCTATCTCCACCTGTGCCGCCATCCATTGAACCCCCGTCCTTCGAACTCCCGGGAAATAAACTCGATATTAAATCTATTATCCAACCTACTATAGATGGGGGAGGCGAAACACCAGGAGGAACATCCGGTGGAGTAGGTGGCGTTGCGGGTGAAATAACAGGAGGAGTAAATCCAAGAGGAAGAGTTGATGCTTCAGTCTCTGGAAATAGCCAATCAAATATCTCATCACTCCATGAGCGGCCGTCGTCTACACATAACCCTAAAGGATCTATCCACCTTATGGGATTATTTCTTGTATAGATATATAGATTTATCCCATCCGTCATTCCAAGAGGATCAGGTTGTGTGAATCTACCCAATGCCGGATTATAATACCTCGCCCTATAGTAATATAACCCTGTAGATGAGTCTAATTCACGGCTTGTGTATCTGAAATCCGTTGCGGTCTTGGTTCCAATGAAGGTTAATTCACCTCCGGCTCCGCCTTCGGCGGACAAACCCTCATTGGAAGTTGGACCTGCTAAAAGTCCAAAAGGGGCATAACCATACCTCTGTTTTATATCTCCATCATTGCTTAATATCGCACTTACCGAGTTTTGACCATCCTGAAGATAATATAAATCTTCTCTATCCTTTCCTGATCTTACAGACAATAGTTCATCTATACCCGTCCCATTTAATATCTCCGATGTTATTTTACTTTTTTCATCTAACATCAGTAAGATATTTGAACCGTCATAAAAATATCTTGTGCTTTTACCTTCTTCAACCTTTTTTATCCTTCTACCAAACAAGTCATAAGAAAACTCCGCAATGCTTCTACCGTTTTTTACAACATTAACCAACTTATTTTCATAATTATACACGTATATTATTCTTCTATCACCTCTTGTCTCTTCTATTAAATTTCCGTTCGTATCATATTTATATAAAATCTTTTCAGAGTCTCCATTATTCCCTTTTACAAATCCGGGTATCTTTTTTAAAAGCTCTATTAACCGGTTTGCGGGATTATATGTACAATTTATTTCTGAGCTAACGATTCCTGTTTCTGTCTTCGTATTCTTAACTAATTTGATCCTATTGCCATTCTCGTCATAAAAATAGTTCTCGCTGCTTCCGTCAGGATATTCTGCCTGTATCAACTGGTTATTCTTGTCATAGGTATACGCGATCGTCTCAAACAAAACCTTAACTGTTTTTCTATTGTCTGCTTTATCATAACTGTATTCATAGCTGTCTATGATATCTCCGCTGTTATTTCTTGACTCAATCAACGTAAGATTACCGCCCATATCATATGTGTAGTTTGATGTAATCCCATTTGAAAATATCTTCTTTAACTTCCGCCCCAATTTGTTATATGTATATTTAACATTCTTACCCTTGCTTTCAATTTCTTTAACCCTGTTTATCTTATTGTAACTGTAGTTTACACGAATATCATTTCCTACAGTCATTCTTGTCTTGTTACCGTTTAAATCGTAAACATATTCAATTTCACTACCCCCTGTTTTTACATTAATAACCCTATTAAAATTATCGTAACCAAGCTCGATTTCATCTTTATCTTCTGAGGCAATACTCGTAAGATTACCTTTGTTGTCATACTTATATAATACCGCCAAACCGTTACTCAAGAGCTTCTTTGTCATTCTGCCAACCGTATCATACTCAAATATAACCTTTGCATCTTCAGCAACCCCAGCAGAAATAAGTTTATCTGCATGATTATATGCATATAAAACTTCATAACCCATTTGGTCTTTCCTGCTAACTAATTTGTTCGCCTTATTATATTTATAACTTGTCTCTCCTCCTTTCGGATCAATTAGCCTCGTTAAATTACCAACAGGATCATATTCTTTTCTTATCTTATTGCCTTCTCCATCGGTTATTTGTATGACCCTATTCAATGAATCGTAAACATAACAAATCTTATTCTCATTTCCGTCAATCAATTCAATCAAATTCCCTGCTGCGTCATATTTATATTTCAGCAGGATGCCGTTTGGCTGGATAACCTTGATTATTCTGTCTAATTCATTATATTCATAAGAGACCGTAGCGCCTTGGGCGTTTATGCTCTTTATCAGTTTCCCGTAATCATCATACACATTCTTTGTCTTTGCGCCCAGCGCGTCCGTTACATCTTCCAGGTTGTTCCACCAGTCTTTTGTATATTCAAACCTTGTTACATTGCCCAGTGCATCCTTTATTGACGTGACATTATCAAACGGGTCATACGCCATCCTTATTACCACTCTTTTGCCGCCGCCCGCCTTCCTGAACATCCTTATCAGTCTTCCTTTAGGGTTATACGCATATCTTGTCGTATTACCGTTCGGATCAACATATACCGTTACCCTCCCTATACCGTCAGTCCTGTATTTTTCCACTATTGTGTCTTCAGGGCCGTCCCCCAGGTGTCTTGTTATTTTTATAATATTTCCTTTTTTATCATACATAATGGACGTCATGTTATCCAAAGGATCTATTATTGCTGTCGGCTGACCATTCTTATCGTTCAGAAACTTCGTCTTTCCGCCCTCAGCGTTTATTGCCTCTTCGAGGTTTCCCCTTGTATCATAATTGAATATTGTCTTTGCTCCCTTTTCATTTATTATTTCGGTTAATTTGTTTATCTCTCTTTTATACTTGAACCTTACTTTGCCGCCCAGAGGATTTATCATCTCCGTTATGTTTCCTCTGTTGTCGTAGCTGTATTTATACACATTCCCGTTTTTATCCCTGAATTTTATCAGGTTATTATCACCGTCATATTCACTCTCTGTGTAATTCCCTAATACATCTATTTCTTTTGTTATTTTATTATCCTCATTATAGTAATATTCCTTCTTCTTTTTATCACCCTGGTAAAATTCCACTTTCATTGCACCATCATCGTATTTAAAACTGAATAATTTCTGCCCGTTTTTGCTGCCCTGTTCTATTACCCTGTGCTTTTTATCATACTTCGTAATTACCTCTACTCCGTCAGAATATGTCTTCTCTATAAGATTGTGTTTTCTGTCATACTTATATTTTATCTGGCGCCCCATTACATCTGTTACTTTTACCAGATACTTCGCGTAATATTTATTCA